>NZ_JBJPHU010000087.1:0-30163 GCF_052939515.1 Phormidesmis sp. 146-33 | reverse complement strand
GCTTAATGTGTTGGCACTTTGACTTTGACTCGGCATAGTTTGAACGGTAGACCCTAACGATCGCCAAATGTCGAATGCGGTGGCGACGAAATAAAAACAGGGCCGCAAAAACGTTGTGTAGTTCAGCTTCGCTCATGCTCAACACCGGATAGTGCATGACATCGGCAATACAGGTCTGCATCGAGACATTCAAAGCGGTTAGCTGTACCAGATCCCGTTCGGTAAAGATTCCTAATAGCTGCTGATCCTGCATGACTAACACACAGCTCGATCGCGCCCCCCAAAGGGAATCTTTTTCTAGACTAGACGAACCTGAGTTAGGGTGAGCCAGATTAGCTGTACTATGCATCAGCATCGCAACCTCACTCAATTGAGCATCCGGCGCAACGATTAAGGGATGGCGATCGATTGCGTCAGCTAAGGGAGGCGTGCCTAACGAACTGTCAAAAGACGTAACCATAGAACTTTGTGTAACAAACCACATCGTGACGCTACGAGATAAGACTGTAACGTTTCTGCACAATTGATCACGTTTTTTTGCTGCTTATCGAATTTTAATCGTTTTGATCATCAGATGGCTCCATACCCATGATTCTCGGCGTACGCCCATAGAGACGATCTAAGACTCGCTTAACTGAAATGCGCTGCCACTGTTGTCCCCGCTTAGTCTGGTAGCCATTTTGATTGAGCCAGTCCGCAACCTGCTGGAGTGATTTTCCAGATTTGTGATGTCGGCGAATCAACTCCACAATCTGCTGTTCGTCAGGATTCTCGACCAGTTCTCCGTTGAGCGATCGCTGTCCAAAGGCAGGAGATCCGTAGCCAGCATAGCCACCCTGAGCCGCTTTTGCGCGTCGTCCTTGTTCTAGCCGTTCCCAGATCTCGCGGTCTTGAAAATTCTCGGCAACCATCGTTTCTAGTAAGATTTACTAAAGTTGCATCTCAAAGCAGTTTCAGATTGCTCTCTAAGTTGAGATAGCAGCTTTTGCAGTCTATGACATTCTTACTAAAATAGAGTGTTCTAAACAACGGATTTTTTAAGTAATTGCTGGGCCCGATCGATCTCTTGCGCCGTTCCTTCGACTATCAGGAGAATATTGCCGTTGGCGACCTGTTGACTGTACTTTTTGGCTTGTTCAGAAGTGAGTCCCAACCCAATTAAAGCACCAATTAAACCACCCGCCGCCGTACAAATGCCCCCACTTAGCAATGTGAATGCGATCGCTGACGATAAGACCACTTGACCCACACCCGGAAGCGCCAGCAGTCCTGCTCCCAATAACAATCCGGATGTTCCGCCAATCAGGTTGCCTAATACAAATCCTTTTTTTAATCCGGTTGCGGTGCCTGTGATCGCTCCAATGGGGGAAGCAGCAAGGTCAGATGAGGTAGTACGCTCAGTGTATTCTCCATCGTGACCGATTAAGAACGCTTGTGCGATCGGGAAGCCAGAGAGAACCAGGCGATCGAGTGCTTTTCCGGCTGTCTCGCGGTTAGAAAACAATCCAATGACTTGCCGACGCTGATTTAACACATCCCTAAACATTGCTTTTTCCTAACAGCTAAGAATTTTCTGTATCTTTAACTACAGTTTATCTGTTTTTCAGGAAAAAACTAGGGGTTAACAAGCGAGTGTCATCAAACTTTAACAACAAGACTCCTGCTAGAAGAACGAAATCTACTTCCCCTGATCGACGAGACCCTTAAAAGTTTCAGTCTGCTTTCGCAGACTTCGTTCTCCCAGGCGCGAATTCAATTCGCCAGCCTGTCACTCCCATTAAAAAAACGTCAGTTCGATAGAATTTTTCGCTTCGTTATTTTGCACTTCTGCCCCCCAACCCCCCAATTTTGGGGGACTTTAAGACAAGAATTCCAGTTCAAAGTCCCTCACTTGTGGGGGATTTAGGGGCGTTCCCGAATTTGCAGTCGGAGCGAAGTATTTCGTCGAATTCACATTAAAAAAACGATCGCAGGTTCTACACTACGATCGCCGCAAGACAGATTAGACAATCAAGGGTTCAGTGTCGCGGGGCGTACATCATGACTAAAACGCCTAGAAGCGCAATCCAGCCGCCCAGCCAGTCAAACTTGTCGGGAGGCACTCGATCGACCAGCCAGCCCCACAAAATGGACAACACAATAAAAATCCCGCCATAAGCAGCGTAGGCGCGTCCAAAACTGACGGGTTGTAGCGTGGGAACTACGCCATAGATTGCCAGAATGATCACCCCTAACACCGCCAGCCAGATGCTTTTTCCTTCACGTAACCATAGCCAAAACAAGTAGCCGCCGCCAATTTCGCACAAGCCTGCAATAACAAAGAATGCCAGAGATTGAATCATTATTTTTTGCGAGAATCGCTGAGCGTGGCAGGTTCTTCGATCGTCAAAGCCGCTTCATTTTCTTCGCTGGTGCGAATGCGAACGGCTCGACTCACCGGAATCACAAACAATTTACCATCTCCGATCGTCCCTGTTTTGGCTGTTGAGACAATCGTATCGACGACCTGATCAGTGATGTCATCATTCACGACAATTTCGATTCTGACTTTGGGGATGAAGTCGATCGTAAACGGTTTTCCTTCCATGTCGAACAGTCCTAAAAAAGCGAGTGGTCGCCCTTTTTGTCGCCCAAATCCTTTGGCACCTGTGACCGTCATTCCCTGAATTCCTAGCTTAACTAAGGCTTCTTTCACTGCATCAAGTTTAGAAGGCTGAATGATTGCGAGAACTAAATTCATGCGTGGCTCCCCTTATTGGTTTTGCGGATTGTTTAGACGTTAGTTCGATGAGGTGATTTTGCTTCGTTGTTTTGAGCTTCTGCCCTCCAAGCTGCCCATTCTGGGGGACTTTAGAGCTTGTGAGACATACTACCAACATTTGAAGGATCGATCCATTTCGCGTGGCTCAACACACTCTACAGACACTTACTTGGAACTTACTCGATCGCGCAGTGGGTGTCTCACATCAGAGGGGAGAAACAACGGTTTGCCTTTGAGTAAACTATCGCCAATCAGGTAAGCAAATCCAGCGACAAAGAAAGCGATCGCAATGCCGATCGCAGTGATTGAATTAACTTGAGCATTCCCAGATCCGGTCAAGCCGTAGTAAAAAATGCCGCAAACCATCGCCAGATTCATCACCAAACCCAGGATGGGAATCACGATCGTTTTGATGGGATTGTTTTCGCCATCGAGCAGATGTTCAAGCGTTGCAACTAGCGTGACTCCGCAGGTAATGCCATACAGCATAAAGGTGCCAATGTTGGAGACCAAAGTCACGATCGTCACGTTATCGACACTCTGAACTGCATAGGCCCCAATTAACGCAGAGAGTCCTGTCAAAAAGTAGATGCCCAAAAATGGCGTGTTGTAGCGACCATGCAAAAAGCCGAATACAGCGGGGAGTTCTCGATCGGCTCCCATTGCATAGCTGATTCTGACTCCGGTAGACAGGGAGGAAAGTCCGGTGCCAATCAGAGCCATCACCACAGTACTTGCCATGATGATCTGTAACAGAAATCCATTACCAAACAACAGTGTGTCACCGAGAATTTTGGCAATATCTCCGATCGGGGCCCCTGATGCCAGCGCAGCCGCAAACCCAGTCACCGTCTTGCCGTCTACAACAGCCGTAAATTGATCTCCAATAAAAAAGTTAGCTGCAAAATACTCAAAAAAGTAGCAGATACAAGCCTGAATAAACAACGATAAAATGACACCCCTAGGAATATCTCGCCGAGGATCAACGGACTCTCCAGCCATCGCAGTCGCTGACTCAAAGCCAACGAGCAGGAGAATGGCGATCGTCGCCTGATAAATTAGTCCAACCAAATCATGGGGAACTACAACGCTAACCGCATTCGCATGTTCATAATTCACATTGGGATGACCCAGGCGATACACAATCATCAACAGTCCTAAGAAGGTCAATGATGCAATTTGAACGACGTTAATGATGATGTTGATCAACGTAGAACCTGTCACGCCCACTAAAGCAATGCTGCCAATCAGACCCGCAAAGACAACGCAAATCAGCGCCTTACTGAACCAATCTGAGGCAAAATTGGGGTTAAACAGTTGCCCAATATAAACGACCAAGGTTCCCATAAAGCTGACCATAATGCCGGGATACACCCAGTAGTAGAGGTGTGCTGCCCATCCCGTGACAAACTTAGCCAGTCGCGCTAACCGAAAATGCTTATGTTCTTCCTTGGCTAAAATCGCGGCCTCTGCATAAAAGTAAGAACTTCCGGCCCCAGCTTCTGGATAAGCCTTAGAGAGCGTTGCATAACAGCTTGCCGTCAGCATGGCGATGATTGTAGCGAGCGCGATCGCTGCCCACATGTTTTTAGCAGAATCGGGAGGCGCTTGTAGTTGGTAGGTTGTCCACAAAAAAGCGCCTGGTGCAATCAGGGCCATTGCGTTGATGGTGATCCCCACCAGACCGAGGGTTGGCTTGAGTTCGCCACCTGTTGAGTTAGTCATAGTTCGCTGTTACATCCGTCTGGAAGTTGCATAGACAATCTTTGGGGGTGACGCAGTTTCAATCAGTATTGCTCGCTACAAGAAATAATTCTATTTTTTCCTGATTCTCCTAAAAATGAGCTGGCGCATAGGTTTGGAGAGAATATTAAATTTATCCTGAGTATTATTTGTTACAGCATCCTTCCAAAAGATTAATTTGTAAGAAGTTTTCAGTTTTTTCTATATTTCTCGACAGATAGTGATGTGCGATACAAAAACCTGAGAGTTCTGTTTCTACTATGTATCGAGTACAAAGACCTTCACAAGTCTGTAGCATTGATTGGATGAGAGTTTGAAAGTCAGGTTTGTTACAGTTGTCTAGCTTATTGGTCTAGATCATTCTCAGAACTGCTAAATTGTTGCTAAACAGAGCGGGTGTTGACCGACTGTACCCGTTGTGAGTTGAAGCATCCAGTCGTGTCTGGAAAGTGCTTTCTGCCAGTCTGAAGGAATGGGCGCGATCGCAAGAACTTTCCCTAATTTGGGGTTGCCAGGTTCTCGTAGTGCGCTTAGTAAATTCAGGTTGACCGTTGGCGAATACTTCTCAGACCTTTCCTAAGCGGGAAGTGTACGAGAGGGAGGACTCAGACGTGCTATTTTCTCCCTTTTGTGCCCTAGTTTACCAGGAGATTTTAGTTCATGGAACAACAGCCTAATGGTTTGGGAGTCCAAGAAACTCTTCAATCTTCTGAAGAGAAGCACCCCAAAAAACACAAGAAACACAAAAAACACAAGGAGCCAGCGATCGGAGCCTCGATCGAGCCGTCCCCAACTTCAAGCGAGCCGCCCAAACTCAGCACAAAAGCATACGAAATTGAGCTTGTTCGCCTGCAAACCGAACTGGTGAAGATGCAATACTGGATCAAACATACAGGCTACCGCCTGATGATTTTGTTTGAAGGACGCGACGCAGCCGGAAAAGGAGGCACCATCAAGCGCATCGCCGAGCCGCTCAACCCGCGTGGGTGTAGAGTTGTCGCTTTAGGAACGCCGTCCGATCGAGAGAAAACCCAGTGGTACTTTCAGCGCTACGTCGAACATTTGCCCGCCGCAGGTGAGATTGTTTTGTTCGATCGCAGTTGGTACAACCGGGCTGGTGTTGAACATGTCATGGGCTTTTGTACCGATCAGCAATACGGCGAGTTTATGCAGTCGTGCCCTGAGTTTGAGCGAATGTTGGTCAGGTCTGGCATCATGTTGCTCAAGTATTGGTTTTCGGTGAGCGATGACGAACAAGAACGACGGTTTCAGTCTCGCACCATTGATCCCGCTCGTCGCTGGAAACTCAGCCCAATGGATTTAGAATCGCGCGATCGCTGGATGGAGTTTTCTAAAGCCAAGGATACGATGTTCGCTCATACCAATATTCCCGAAGCGCCGTGGTTTACTGTAGAAGCCAACGACAAAAAACGCGCCCGATTGAATTGCGTGAGCCACCTTTTGAGCAAAGTTCCTTACACCGATATGACTCCCGAAGCGATGGAGTTACCGCCTCGCCGTGTCGCGCCTGATGACTATGTTCGTCCCCCTCGGAATGAGCAGTTTTTTGTGCCCCAGACCTACTAGTTTTTACCCCCAAGGACAATCATTATGAGTCATGAATTGCGTGTTAAGGCGATCTCTCAAGTAACCGATCGTACGCCTCTGCCGTCGAAGGTGCCGTCTCGTCTAGAAGCGATTTGGGCAACGGATGTCTTTACGTTGAGCAAAATGCAGGCGTGTCTTCCCAAGGATGTGTTTAAGTCGGTACAAAAAACGCTGAAGACAGGCGGCAAGCTCGATATTTCGGTCGCGGGAATCATTGCTTCTGCGATGAAAGATTGGGCCATTTCTAAAGGCGCACTCTACTACGCTCACGTCTTTTACCCGCTGACCAATGCGACTGCCGAAAAGCATGATGGCTTTATCTCGGTACAAAGTGATGGCTCGGTGATCTCTGAATTTGCCGGAAAGGTGTTAGTCCAGGGTGAACCGGATGGCTCATCGTTTCCCAACGGGGGTCTGCGGGCGACGAATGCGGCTCGTGGCTACACCGCCTGGGATGTGACCAGTCCCGCCTATGTGATGGAAACCGACAACGGGATGACCTTGTGCATTCCCACCGTGTTTGTCTCCTGGACTGGAGAAGCGTTGGATAAGAAAACGCCGCTTTTGCGCTCCAATTCAGCGATGAATAAAGCTGCAACTCGTGTGCTAAAGCTATTGGGATACGCCGATGTAGCCACGGTCAACTCAAGCTGTGGAGCCGAGCAGGAATACTTTTTAGTGGATTCTCACTTTGCTCACAATCGCCCTGATTTGTTGCTGACAGGTCGCACCCTGTTTGGCAAATCGGCCGCCAAAGGTCAACAGTTTGACGATCACTACTTTGGAGCAATTCCTGAGCGCGTTCAGGTCTTTATGCAGGATGTTGAAGAACGGCTGTATCGGTTGGGCATTCCGGCAAAAACCAGACACAACGAAGTGGCTCCCGGACAGTTTGAAATCGCCCCATTTTTTGAAGCGGCGAACGTTGCCAGCGATCACCAACAGTTGCTGATGACGATTCTCAAAATCACTGCCAAGAAGCATGGGTTTGTTTGCTTACTGCACGAAAAGCCGTTTGCGGGCATCAATGGGTCTGGTAAGCACGTCAACTGGTCGGTGGGCAATCCGACTCAGGGCAATCTGCTTGATCCTGGTGACACACCTCACAAAAACCTTCAGTTTCTCTTGTTCTGTGGGGCAGTGATTCGCGGCGTTCATACCTACGGTTCACTGTTGCGGGCGGTGGTTGCAACGGCGAGTAACGATCACCGATTGGGTGCTAACGAAGCGCCTCCTGCAATCATTTCGGTCTATCTAGGATCTCAACTCGAAGAAGTGTTTGAGCAGATCGCCAAAGGAGAAGTTAAAGATTCTGCTCACGGTGGAATGATGGATCTCGGTGTGGATACTCTGCCCATCTTTGTCAAAGATCCGGGAGACAGAAACCGGACTTCACCCTTTGCTTTTACGGGTAACCGCTTTGAGTTTCGGGCGGTTGGCTCTGGTCAGTCTGTTTCGGGGCCGCTGGTGGCGATGAATACGATTTTGGCTGATTCGCTCACTTGGGTAGCTGACAAGCTAGAAGCCGAACTGTCTAAAGGCACAGAGATGAGTGCTGCGGTGTTTGCTGTCCTCAAAGAAGTGATGGAGAAGCACAGCGCGGTCGTCTTTGGGGGCGATGGCTACTCTGAAGAATGGCACAAACTGGCTGAGGAGCGGGGTCTTCCTAACCTTCGCACGACGGCGGATGCGTTACCTGTGTTGAAAGACAAGGCGATCGAAGAACTGTTTGATCGCATCGGAGTTCTCACCCCGGTTGAGTTGGAAAGCCGCTTTGATGTCTATGCAGAGCAGTACGTTCAGACGATCGAGGTCGAGGCAAAACTGGTTGTCAGCATGGCAAAAACCATCATTTATCCAGCGGCGATGCGGTATTTGTCGGATGTGGCCAGCACGATCGCTAACTTGAGCGGAATTGGGATTGCGATCGAGAAGGAACCCGCCGAAAAAGTGGCTTCTCTGATGCAGTCGATGATCGATAATGTCAGCAAACTCAGTGCAGCGATGGGCAAACACGATTTTGCAAGTTCAGAAGAACATATGCAGTACTGTGCGAAAACCATTCGTCCTTTAATGGATAAGGTGCGCGAGTATGCAGATGCGCTAGAAGGTGAAGTCGCAGATGATCTGTGGCCGATTCCTACTTATCAAGAAATGCTGTTTGTCAAGTAAGGAACTGTACGCCTCTCTTTAATGAGTGTGGTAGCGGTTCAGGTCACTCGATCGATTCGGTGGCTTGGGCCGCTTTTTTGGGCTGCGTTGATTTCTGGTCAGGATTCATCTTTTCTTACTGTGCTGCAAAGGGTGGCGTTGCTGATTGGAGGGATGAATCTGTGAGAAGCGTCAAGCTTTTCGCCCCCTAAATCCCCCATTCTGGGGGACTTTGAACCTTGGGTTCCCCTCCGCTTTGGGGCAATTCATCCCCTGATTCAGCAACGCCATTTTTTACTTCCAATCCATCTGACAGAGATTTTAGCCTTTAGCTTGCTTAGGGGGTACGATCAATGACCACACATAAAAACTAAGTCAAAATCTACTACTAGAAGTTCAGCGAAACGACAACATACAAATTGAGATCCGAGCAAATCATTAAATAATTATGTCTTCAGTCAAAAGTCCGTTGCGCTATCCGGGTGGTAAATCAAAAGCGATCGCTCAGATTCTCCCCCACATTCCCTTGACCTTAAAGGAATATCGAGAACCATTTGTAGGAGGCGGCTCTGTTTTTTTGGCTATAAGACAGTTATTAAATAGTCAAGTCAAACAGTACTGGATCAATGACTTAAATTTCGATTTATATTGCTTTTGGGTTTATGCAAAAGATGAGATCGAATCGCTAGTAAATGAAGTCGATCGTATCAAGGAAAAATATACCAACGGTCGAGAGTTGTATGAGTACTATACCCACGACGACTTGAAGCTGAGTGAGTTCGATCGAGCCGTGCGTTTCTTTGTGCTCAATCGTATTACCTTTTCGGGGACAGTTGATTCGGGGGGCTACTCTCAGCAGGCGTTTGAGCGCAGATTTACAGCGTCGTCTATTCACCGATTACAAAAGCTTTCTTTCTATTTATCGTCAGTTCAGATTACACATGGCGACTATGAAACGTTATTGTTTCAACCTGGAGAAGACGTGTTTATTTTCCTTGATCCGCCCTATTTGAGCGCTACAAAATCCAAACTTTATGGCATCAAAGGCAAACTGCACACCGGGTTTGAGCATGAGCGATTTGCAGACAATATGCGCCAATGTCCGCACAAGTGGTTAATTACCTATGACGATTCTCCTGATATTAGACAACTGTTTAGCTTTGCCAACATTACTGAATGGACACTGCAATATGGCATGAATAACTACAAACAGGAAGTCGCCATTGCAGGTCGAGAACTATTAATCAAAAACTATAGCGATCCTAAATGAGTCATGAACAGATTTTTGTCGCTCCGTTCCAGTCCGCTTCGCCCCCTAAATCCCCCAGTCTGGGGGACTTTGAAACTGGGGAATGGGTCTTGAAATCTAGAAAGCCTCTCGGCTCAAAGTCCCCCAACTTTGGGGGATTTAGGGGGCACGATCAAGTCTGCATTTCACGAGTGATTTGGGATTGCTATATTAACCAAAACCTATTAATTAAAATCTATTAACCAAAACCTATTAACCAAAACCTATTGATCTCGCTCAACTCCCACCTGACGCAAAACCTCCATTGGGCTGTGCTGCTTTAAGATCTGCATTTGCTCCTCATCTCGGACAAACAAAGTTCCCGCAAATCCGAGCGAATTAACAGAAATTGACTGAAAGCTTTCCTGCGATCGCGGCACCATCCACATCCACTCTCGCGTCGCCAACAGATTGTAAGCACCCGACGGACGATCGCGCCTCAACCCCACCGCTTTTAACAACCGATCGTAGCAATCTAATAACGTCTCATCAGATGGCGTAGCAGGCAGTTTGACCAACGCATGAGCAAAGGGTAATTCTGAAACTGTAGCGACCTCTGGAGAACTGATCGAGGCAAATAGGGGCGCGATCGGAATCGATAAGCCTGCGGGCGTGAGCGGAAAGGGCACCAGTTGCAAATGTTTGTGTCGTTGGCTGGCTCCAGCATTCTTGCCAGCGTTGTAAAAAATCAGTCCGTCTACTTCAGAAAGACACTTCCAGGCAGCAGCAAAGTCTTGTCGATTGAGTAATGATTCCTGTTCCTCAAATTCTTTGGTAATGATCAACAAATGATGATCGACTACATTAAATTTATTGAGTAAACAGAGGTGAGTTTCTGATAAGCTGGCGATAAATAAGTCTTTTTCATAAGGTAAAAAAGGATTAAACTCAGCATTCGTTTTAGCGATTTCTTGTTCTTGTTTTTGAGCAATCTCTTTGCGAACCAGATTAGATAAAACCCGCACCAAAAAGCGAACATTCCCCTGCTGAACAAATTCATAATCTGTGGGAATTGACCGCAACGACCCACAAGCGATCGCGTGTTGTGTCTGCTCGATCACCCGATCCCATAACGCGCTAGATGGGGTTTTCTGAACATCTTCAGCCATGATCACGCCCAAGAGTTTGTCGTTCTAATTTTACGACTCGGCGATCGCACTTTGACCAGGAAGCGGCAGGATCAGCGTAAAAGTGGCTCCCTGTCCTTCTCCAGGACTTTCAGCATGAATCGTTCCTCCATGCAATTCCACCAGATGCCGAACGATCGCCAACCCCAACCCCAATCCTCCATAGGCGCGAGTTGTCGAACTGTCTGCCTGTCGGAAGCGATCAAACACATGCGGCAAAAACTCTGCACCAATGCCTCGCCCCGTATCGCTAACCCACAGCACAATCTGATCTTGCTGCCGGATTCCGATCGTCACCTGTCCGCCGTTGGGCGTGAACTTAATCGCGTTTGAGAGCAGATTCCATAAGACTTGCTGCAATCGATTGGCATCTCCCAAAAAGGGCACACTTTCAACCTCAAACTTAGTCTGAATGCGAATCTCTTTCGCCTCTGCGATCGGCTGCATTGTCTGGATCGCCGTTCCAATTAACGAGACCAGATCTAGATTAATCGGATTTAACAGCAGCTTCCCCGTGATCACTCGCGAAATGTCTAGAATGTCTTCAATCAACTGAGCCAGCGAATGGGTATTGCGATCGAGGGTTTCCAGGGCGCGGGCTGCCGTCTTTTCGTCCATTTTGCGCGTGCGGAGCAGCTTTGTCCAACCCATCATTGAGTTAAGCGGCGTTCGCAATTCGTGAGATAGGACTGAGAGAAATTCGTCTTTCATGCGGTTGGCTTGTGTCAATTCCTCGGTTTGTCGCTGAAGGTCGGTCAGCAGTCGCGATCGTTCTAGAGCCGTCGCCACCTGGTCACACATCACCTGCATCAAAGCCAATTCATCTTGATGAAAGCCAGGACGATTGCGAGTTCCAAACGAGAAGGTACCCAGCAAATGACCTCGCGATAAGAGTGGATAGCAGGCATAGGCCGTTAGTCCCAAGACTTGAATCGTTTCGGCTTTGGGGTCGCTGGCGTGTTGCACATCTTCAAGAACGATCGCTTGTCGCTGTAAGGCCGCCGTTCCGCAGATTCCTTCTCCCAGTTCTAACCATTCTTTGGGCAATGCCAGGGGTGCAAGAATGCCATGACACGCAATCAGACGAAGCTTTTGGCTCTGATCATCTATTAAATAATTCAAATAAACTTCTAGCTGTAAATGATGCGAAAGTTGATTAAACAATCGATCGATAAACTCACTAGGCTGCTCTTGCAACAACAAACTACTCGACATGCCATAGAGTAAACCGAGGCGATCGTTAGTGCGCTGTAATGCCTCTTCTGCTCGTTTGCGATCGTCTTCAACGCGCACACGCTCGGTAATGTCGAGCAGAAATCCAATGCCTAAATTTTCATCTTCTAGAAGGGCAGTGCCGACCACGACTGGCACACGGGTTCCATCACGACGAAGATAGGCTTTTTCATAGGGGGCATGGCTACCGCGCTCCTGCATTTCTTTGCGGGCCCGATCGTCGAGGGGCAGATATTCAGGGGGGGTGATGTCTCGCCAGTTGATTGCGCCTGTCATCGCTTCTTCGCGAGAGTAGCCAATCATGCTGAGAAAAGCGTCGTTTGCCTCCAGCACTTCACCGTTGACGTTGGCGATAATAATTCCAATGATGTTGGCATCCATCAGTCGTCGAAGTCGTGATTCGGTTTGACGCAGGGCAGACTGCGATCGCTGCAAATCAAATGCGGTTCGTTCGGCAAATTGTCTCGCTCGAATCTGCGATTGCACCAGCAAAAATAAAATAAAGCTTGCTAATCCGCCACCAATCAGAATGTAGGGCACCCACCGCATTTCTGAGTCGATTTCTAGTTCGGGTCGCGGAAAGAAGACGAGTGTCCAGGGTTCGCCCGCGATCGTGATTCTTCTGACGGTTTGAAACGTATTAGATGAATAATCTCTGGGTGGCTCATGCAACAACTTATCTGCGCGAACTTCTGAGCCGTCATACACCTGAAAGTCAACCAGCAGTTGTGATTCGTCGCCAAAGATGCTCCCCAGCAAATCGTCGGCCCGAAACGGACTATAGACAAATCCTTGTAGGGCGGCGCGGCGATCCTCTACAGTATCCGGAACTCGCCCCCCCTGATAAATTGGCATGTAGATGAGAAACCCAGCTTGTTTTTGAGCATCAATTTCCTGAATCAGCGTGACCCGCCCTGAAGCCGCCGGATTGCCTGTATCGCGGGCCTTCTCCATTGCCATCCGTCGAGTTGCATCGGTAAACATATCGAACCCGATCGCAGCTTGATTGCGAACATCGGACGGTTCTAGATAGAGAATGGCATGATATTCACTGCGAGGAAACGTGGGGCGCACTGCAAAATTTTCAAGTCCCTGGTTTTGCATTTCGGCAATCAGATCGGGAAGCTGATCCGGCAAAACTCGTGCAGAATAGCCAATGCCTTGAATTCCGGGATAGCGCCGTCGCAAATCAAGGCGATCGACATAGGTTTGAAAGTCTTGCCGACTGACAATTGTACTAGCAACAAATAATCCACTACTAGCCCGCAGCAAAGCAGTATAGGTTTCTAGCTGGTTTTCAATCTTACTTTGAGTTTGCTGGACGGCATTTTCAAACCGCAGTTGATCTTTTGCTCTAGCTGTAATAAAGGCATAATAAGAATAAATGGCCGTTAGTAGAAGCGTTCCCATCAGAATAAAGGATGGAAGCCATCGGCGTTGGGGTCGATCAAAAGCCACGAGTTACTCCGCTGTTATGGTGAGGAGATTAAAGAGAAGATTAAAAATAGGGTGGGCAATGTATTTCTATAATTTCTATACAAATGCTCGAAAGGTGTAGATGAACTTTATATCAAGCGTTACCCTCCAGGAATACTAAATTAAATAACCATCAACGTGGTAGCTGCGTCTATTCAGTGAGCGATCGCTTCCACCCTACTAATTGCACAAAATAAATCAGCTTGACTAATGTTCATTACTCTAGCCTAGAGAACTTAAATTCGTCACTTATATAGATTCATATAGATTAATCAGTTTGATGGTAATCAATGGTTTGGGCATCTAGCTTTTGGGCTACCAAAGGTCGTCTCTGAGGAATGGAAAACGCTTTTGTTACCTCACCCTTTAGGTCAAAAAGGTTGATTTAGAGAAATTTATCTGCAAGTCCTGTACCTAATGGATTGCTGATTTTCCGACTTTGGGGAGAGGAAGATATACCTTGATTTAACTAGTCTGACTAGAGTGCATAGATTTGGTAACTAACGATGCGTTTTAGATGTTATCTCTACCACGATCGCGACTAGATCTCAATGCAGGGGTTATCAGTATTGACCGTGCTGTAGAAGTACTAATTTCAAAGCTTTTAGTTGCACGTTACAAAAATCAAAGGAGATTGTAAATGAAAAGAATCATTGATGGATTGAAAAACGGCTTGACGATCGCAGTTCAGTCACTTTTGACGATTGTTTTGGCTGTAGCGCTGTTGGTTTCTCCCGTGTTTCAGACCAGTTCGGCTCAGGCTACGCCTCAAGTGACGGGCGATCGCGCAACCGATAAAATGATCCAAAAGATCCAACAAGATGCTGAAGATTTGGGAGACAGCCCCGATCGTCCGATCGGTCAAACTGGACTCAAAAACATCAAAAAGCTGGGCGAAAACATTAAAGAAACGGTTGATCTCAACGTCCGTCAAAAGGGTGCGATCTATAACCCCGACGAAGACAACAAGATCGAAGCCCTAAAGCAAGCGCAAAAGGAAACTGAAAGAAACGCCAAGTAATTCAACGTCAGTTCGATGAGAGTGACTCGCTTCGTTTCGATCGGCTTTAGCCCCCTAAATCCCCCAAACTTGGGGGACTTTGAACGAGAGATCTTGTCCAAAAGTCCCCCAGGATTGGGGGGTTGGGGGGCTGAAGTGCTGAATAACGGAGCGGAAAAACTCCATCGAATTCACGTTAATTCACACGTTAGTTCAATTACAGAATTGCAGCTTCGACCACTTTTCTCAAGGCAGAGGGCGAGTGTTATCAATTTCTCTTCCCTAGCAGCAAGACCCTTTGCCTGCGATCGTTTCCTTACACCCCGAACCTTTTGTCTCACCAGGCTGACGAATTGCGTCTCGCGAACAGTCGTACACTTGCGCCGACGCTAACGGAATTTCTTGGTAAGGCGGCACTGCAATCAAATCGGCATGATAGGGACTGAGCGAATTGGTGTAAAGCTGAAAAGTTTTGTCACACACCGCCGATCGCTCTCCTCGATAAAAAGTGTGCCCATCGTCGTCCTGCACTGCCTTCCACGGCCCTTTGTAAATGACAGCTTGATTGCGCTCCCAGCAGTCTCCATCTTTGCCCTTAAAAGCTCGAACGGTGAGCGATCGAAACTCAATGCCATCGACCACTTGCCAGGGTTCGGTCTGACGGGTGAGAATCTCAATTCCGTGAAATCCAGCTTGCTCAAACATTTCCAAAAACTGATTTTCTCGAAAGGCTCCTGCGATACAGCCGCTCCATAGATCAGGATCATTCAAAATCGCTGGAGTCGGATCTTCATCACACACAATGTCAGAGATGACCGCCCGTCCGCCTCGCTTCAAAACACGATAGATCTCCCGAAAAAGCTGCTGTTTGTCTTGAGGACGCACCAGATTTAACACACAGTTAGAAATCACCACATCTACACGGTCACTCGCGATCAAAGGATCATTTTGGCGCAAGCGATCGCATTCCATTTCAAAATTTGCAACCTGGGCGATTGTGGCGATCGGATGCTGATCTAACCAGGCTTGAGCGACATTGAGATCAAGCGCCAAATCTTGAATCTTACCTTTGACAAACTGCACATTTTGATAGCCCAAAGTCTGTCCAATCTGATCGAGATATTTGCGCGACAGGCTCAACATTTCGTCATTAAAATCAACGCCAATCACCCGCCCCGCTGCACCGACTTTTTGCGCCAGAATATAGCAATTTTTCCCAGCGCCCGATCCCAAATCAACGACCGTTTCGCCCTCATTCACATAGCGAGTCGGATCGCCACAGCCATAATCTTTTTCGACGATTTCTTGAGGCAAGATTTTGAGCAGGCGATCGTCATACCCATCCGTCGGACAGCAGAGCGCCGCTTGAGGTTGACGGGCACCCGCTTCATACCGTTCTAGTACAGCTTGTTCAACATCATAATCCAGGGGTGTCATTCCCGTTTGAGCGTTTGTCGCAGTTTCAGTCATGGTTGCATTTCCTTTATCTAAGTTAAAGCACTCATTTAGTGTAGTGGTTTGCATTGTTAGAAAGGAAACCCCAACCGTTTAACGTCGTTTTGCTCAGGATCAAGCATTAAATAAACGTGAATTCGACGAAATACTTCGCTCCGACTGCAAATCCGGGAACGCCCCCTAGATCCCCCACACGTGAGGGACTTTGAACTGGAATTCTTGTCTTAAAGTCCCCCAAAATTGGGGGGTTGGGGGGCAGAAGTGCAAAATAACGAAGCGAAAAATCCTATCGAACTGACGTTAAATAACATCGATAACGTTTAAAGAAGATACAACAAAGCAGAAGCACCGACCCCTTGCGGGTAACTCAAAGAGATCAGCACTTCTGCAATTCGCAAAGAACTTAAGGGTTAAATGATTTGACTACTCCATCGTGAAGTAGCGAAAGGATTCAACAATCCAAAAACTTCTCTTAAAGACAGAGAAAACGTGAGGAGCAGCAAAGTCCTCTGTTTTGAGAGAAGAATTTAGTAAAGTTCTTCTTCCTGGTGGGTCATGATCGTGCAATCAGAGGTGGGGTAAGCCACACACGTCAGCACATAGCCTGCCTCGATTTGGTCGTCATCCAAGAAAGACTGATCCGACTGATCAACCGTACCCGCCGTGATCTTACCTGCACAGGTCGAGCAAGCACCCGCACGGCAAGAATAAGGGAGATCCAAACCCTGCTCTTCAGCAGCATCCAGAATGTACTCGTCTTCGGGAACGTCGATCGTCGTGTTCAGCCCTTCGGCCTCATTAATGAGCGTGACTTTAAAACTAGCCATCCGGTGATCCTCTCTATAGTGGAAACGGCACTTAAGCCATCTGAAAGCATAACTTCTGCGTTACCTACTAAAGGCTTGCTTGTTGAGTCAGCTTCAATTCTGATACTACGGGAAAACTTTCGCTTTAAACCCTCCATTTACCGTTGCAGTGAACGGGATTCGTAATAAAAAGTGCTCATTTAATCTACTTATACTTATGGGACGAAGAGAGTAAGGGGTGAGGGAGGGCTTTGCCCCGCATCTGCGAGGAGGCGTGAGGGGGGTTTAGATAATGGCGAAGCGGTCTGTTGCGTCAATTAAGGCACTGCGAATTCCTGGCTCTGTCATTGAGTGACCCGCATCCGAGACGACGATGAAATCCGCGTGGGGAAGGGTTTTGTGGAGATCCCAGGCAGAAATCATTGGGCAGACGACATCATAGCGACCCTGGACAATGACAATCGGCAACGCCTGAAGACGATCGCTGTTTTGCAAAAGTTGGTCATCAAAGTCAAAAAACCCTTTGTTGATAAAGTAGTGGCACTCAATGCGGGCAAACGCTTCGGCAAACTCATCTTTGCCAAATCGATGCTGCAATTCTGGATCAGGAAGCAGTTTACTCGTGGTGCCTTCCCAAACCGACCAGGCGCGAGCCGCTTCTCGCCGAATCATCCCGTCCTCACTGGTCAAGCGTTGATAATAAGCAGAGAGTAAGTCTCCCCGCTCACCTAAAGAAATCGGCTCCAAATACTTCTCCCAGGCATCGGGAAACAGATAACTCGCCCCTTCTTGATAAAACCAGAGAATTTCTTTACGCCTTAGCAAAAAGATGCCTCTCAGGATTAAGCCCAGACAGCGATCGGGGTGCGTCTGACTATAAGCCAACGACAACGTACTGCCCCAACTGCCCCCAAACACGACCCATTGGGAGATTTGAAGATGCGATCGCAGCCTCTCAATATCGCGCACCAGATCCCAGGTTGTGTTTTCCCGCAGTTCTGCATGAGGCGTACTTTTACCACAGCCTCTCTGATCAAAAATCACAATCCGCCACCGCTGCGGATCAAAATATTGCCGATACAAAGGAATACTGCCCCCTCCCGGGCCGCCATGCAGCAACACAACAGGCTTGCCATCCGGGTTGCCCGACTGCTCAAAATAGAGCGTATGCAGGTCAGAGACTTGAAGCATCCCCGTGTCGTAGGGTTCGATCGGGGGATAAAGTTCGCGCATAAGACAGCCCTGAATTCTAGACAACTGATCTTACTCTCATCCTCTCGCGAAGCGTGCCGCCAGCGGCAACCCCTCATCTACGTTTCAGTCCTTTCAGCCCCCTAAATCCCCAATCTGGGGGACTTTGAACTGGGACATTTAATTTACTCAAAGTCCCCCAATTTGGGGGGATTTAGGGGGCGAAGATCTCAGCGACGCATGGGATACTCCCGCTTCTTACCGCCGCAAACTCCGTGGATCAAGCGCATCTCTCAAGCCGTCTCCCAACAGGTTAAAGGCCAAGACCGTGAGAATAATCAACAAAGCAGGCGGCCAAATCAGCCAGGGTTGCAGCACAATAATCGAAGCGTTAGTCGCCAGTGATAGCATATTTCCCCAGGACGGATCGGGCTGCTGAATACCCAACCCAATCAAACTCAAAACCGACTCCGCCACAATAAAACTCGGAACCGACAGCGTAGCCGAAATGATCACATAAGTCGCCGTCTGCGGTAAAACGTGGCGAATGATGATGTAGAGCGGCTTTCCTCCCATGGCGCGGGCCGCCTGCACAAACTCTCGCTCCTTAATCGACAAGACCTGACCACGAATCACTCGCGCCAAACCCGCCCATCGAATAAAAGAAGTAATGAGAATAATCAGCAAAAATCGTTGTCCGCTAGACAGTCCCACCGGAAGCACTGCCGCCAGCGCAATCAATAAGTAGATATCTGGAATCGTCATCAACACTTCAACCAGGCGCATCAAAACGCTGTCGATCGCTCCCCCAAAGTAGCCAGAGATTCCCCCCACCAACATCCCCAACGGAAAGGACAGCGCGATGCCGATCAGTCCAATACTGAGGCTAATCCGGCCGCCATGCACTAGACGACTAAATTGATCCCGTGCCTGCTCATCGGTGCCAAGTAGATTAAACTTTGCGCCGCCATCTGTCCCAAACAAATGCAGGTTGCCAGGAATGCCAGAAAATAGCTCGATTTCGTCAAATTTGGGATCGCTGAACGAAAAGCGAGTCGGCAACGGTAATTTGACTTGAAGGAATCGGTACTCGTCGCCCTGCACAAATAACCTCAGCCCAGAGGGTTTGGAGCGATCGACCTTCAAAGCCCGATCGCCCGTCTGCAAATCGACTGCGCCCTGAGTGGTGGGATAGACGTGAGGGCCAATAAACTTACCCGATTGGTCAGTCCAATACACTTGACTCGGCGGCAAGAGTGCCCCATCCGTCTGCGAAACGTAGGGATCATAAGGGGCTACAAATTCTGCTGCAATCACGGCTAGATAAAACACCAGCAGCAGCACGCCTCCAAACTTGGCGAGAGAATTCTTTTTGAGTCTTTTCCACCAATCCATAGCGTGTCAGAAGTAAGGGTTTTGAGAATTTACTGCTCGCGGCTAGAAACGATAACGCGATCGTCCTCTTCGTCAGAATCAACCGACAGGATGGGTTCCAGAATACTATTTTCCACAGCTTCTGAGAAGATCGAGCCACTTTGAGGCGGCAGCATGGGATTCATAATAATCTCAACGATCGTTCTCACTACACTGGTCAACGGAATCGCCAAAATGACACCCAGCAGTCCGGCAACTCTCGCACCCACCAATAGAGAAGTCAAGATAATGACGGGACTCAGCCCGGTGAGGTTGCCCATAATTCGAGGCGCGATCAGGTTGTCTTTGACCTGCTGAAGGGCGATCGCTGCCCCCAACGCTTGCAGAGCCAGCCACCAGTCGATAAAGGCGATGACGATACAAACGGTGGCAATCCCCAAACTGGCTCCAATAAAAGGAATCACCTCCATCACGCCAATAAAGACCGCAAACAGCAAAAAGAACGGCACCCTCAGCCACCAAAACGCCAGCGACAGGGTAACCGCCATAAACAAACCCAAGAGCAACTGCCCAGAAGCAAATCGCTGCAAACTATCTCTCAGAGATTCCGTCAGGCGTTCTCGAATCGGAGCAGAAAAAATGCTGGTGAGTCCTTTCCAAATTTTCTCGCCGTCCAACAACAGATAGAAGGAGATCACCAAAATTAGAATCAGATCCAACACCCAGTTGAAGGTGCCCAGAACCAGGCCAATTCCTGTGGAAGCGATCGTTTTTACCTGTCCCTGTACCTGAGCAGAAAGCTGTTGCTCAAAAAATGAGAGATCGAATCCTAAGTGACGCGCCTGACTCCAACTTTGTAGCTCGTTTAGCTGCTGTTGACCCGATTCGACCAGTCCCGGCAGGTTGGTGACGAGTTGTTGTGCCTGAGTGAAAATGCGAGGGGCGATCGTCAGTCCGGCCAGTCCCAAAACGAGCGCGGCGACGAGGTAAACAACAGCGGCCGCAATTCCACGAGGTAAAACGGGGCGAAGGCGATCGACCGCATAATTGAGCAAAAAGGCAATCAACCCAGCCGTGACCAAAACGCTAATCAGTTCGCCAAAGTAAGTTAGCGCATTCAGCGTCAACCATCCTGTGACCAAAATCAGCAGCCAGGTGATCAAAAACTGTTGAATGGGGGAGAAAAAGCGATCCATGAGCAGCTTGGGGGCGAGGGTCAATCCGTTTATCGAGAATTTGGGTAAAAACCCCGTCCTTCTAGGACGGCTTTACCGATATTTTTGCTAAAATAGCAATAAGTCGCCACAGGGCATTGGGAGACTTTAACCGGACGTGGAGGGATGGTAAGACTACTTCGGTAGTGCATCTCAGTGAAGCGTCAAGGAATCCTCGATCCTTTAGAACGAGGAGGTATGTCAACAACGTTAACTGATTGTGGGACAGGCTAAATGCAGAACGATCGCTGCTCTGGCTGTCCCGCCCTCATCGTCTGCTTTCATCCTAGATTATTCGTCGATTATTCGTCCGGCTTTTCGTGTTCGACGACAAACACATTGGAATATAGATTGGCAATAATTTGTTTGCCCTGCTGAGTCAGTGAGAGATAGTACAACGCATCTTTGACATAGGGATAAACACCATGCCAATAAAACTTGGGATAGTTGCGGCGCAGATCGCCAGGGTGACGATATCCCAGAGCTTGATTAACGCCTGTTTCTTCAAACTCGTAGTAGAGGGCGCTGATTTTTTTGAGATAGCGAGGGTCACTGAGTTGTCCGATTAAATCAGACGCGCGAATTAAACCGGGGTAGTTAACAGTGTCTTGGTGATCTTCGGCAGCGGGGACGGGGAAGCGGGTCAGCTCAATATTGCGCTTGACCAATTCGGCATCAATCAGCTTGTGCCCACCAAATCGTTCATCAACAAAAAGTTTGGCACGATCGACGTGGTAAGGAGTCAAAGCGGCATCAGAGGCACCAGGCGCTAAGGAGACCATTTTGCCATCTCTTCCAGTGGAGTAGGTTCGCCCATGATCTTGACGACAAACGCCTTTGACGTAGCCAATGTCATGACAAACGAGCGAAATGATGAAGTGGAGCCAGTCTTCACACGAGACTCCGCCTTCTCGAATGTGGCGACCCCGCAAAATTTCTTGACCGACGAGGGTGACTAAAATCGAATGTTCGACGTTGTGATAGAGCGCATCACTGTTGGCAATATTCTCCATTGCCATTGAGCCGACCCAGCCGATAATGTCTTCGTAGTCAGACTTCCAACCGCCGTAGGTGCGACGATAGCCATCTTTGAGCTTGTTAACAAAATCATCAATCAGGAGTTCTGTGGCGTTAAACATGGCGGGGCTGTTGACTCGGTTGGGCAAGCGATCGGGTAACTCATCTTAGTCTTCCCTTTATTTTGATAACTTCCGCGCATTTTGGGGAGGGAGAAAAACACAGAATTTGAGCGCAATTGATTCTAAACATCCTCCAACCGATTCACCCGATCGCAGGATGCCAACTGATTCGATAGAGCTTATTGTAAAGTAATTCCCTGAACTGACTGGCTCGGCTAACCCTTCAAAAAAGTTGTAAATTCCCTATGGAACAATTTTAGTGAGGACAATTTTGTAAGTCCTAAGTTGACGATCGCATGACAAATTCAACGTGACAAATCAAAATTCGGAAAACGATAGAAATTCCAAGGCAATAAGTTCTGGTTGACTAATCAAAGTCCTAGATCGAAAGTGCATTTGAGAATTGTTCACAAATTTGATCGAGCAGTGGTCTCTAGTACGTTGTGGGTAGCGATCACGATCTATTTTTTGTTTTTGGCGAAACTGGCGATCAACGGTGATTACTACGATGACATTGCCGCTGTTATTAATTTCAACACTCATCACGGCAAGCACGAAACGATACGCCAAAGTAGCTATATAATAGTGAGAAGCGATCGCGGGTATAGTTTAGTGGCAAAATGAATGCTTCCCAAGCATTAGTTGCGAGTTCGATTCTCGCTACCCGCTTGATTTAAGAAAGCCTTGAGAGCGTCTAACTCTTAGGGCTTTTCTATTTGTTTAGCTCTAAGAGCAAATAATACGTCCGTTCTGGAATGACTTAAAAGTTTGGGTCATTTTTGGCTAGGTTGCGTTTATTTATGGCGTAGGTTTGGCGTAAGTTCAAGCATTACCACCACCGGAAATGCAGCCATGACACCTTCAAACAAAAAGAGAGCGCCCAAGGGCACCGTTCAGGTCGTGATTTCAAACGGTCGCTTACAGCTTCGTTTTAGCCACGCTGGAAGAAGGTATAGCTTAAGTGTGTATCTTCCAGACAGCCGTACAAATCGTAAGGTAGCAGAGCAGAAAGCACGTCAAATCGAGCTAGATATCGTCTCTGGGCACTTCGATTCAACGCTAGAGAAATACAAGCCTCAGCACCTTCATGCAGGAGCGGCGATCGCCGCTCCTGAAGTGTTGGCACTGCCATCGCTGGCTGATCTGTGGAGCAAATTTGTTGAGTTCAAGCGCTCGCAGGTCGAGGAGGCAACAATGGTTTTGGTGTATGAAAATTTCACTCGATACCTTGAAAAGTTGCCTACTCACGATTTGAGCGACACTACCAAGATTCAGAGTTACTGCTTGAAAACAATGCCGATAGAGTCCTGTAGGCGATTTTTGAACCATCTCAATGCGTGTTGCAACTGGGCAGTCGGAAACAAGTTAATCGAAGTGAATCCGTTCGAGAGTCTGCCCAAGCTCAAGCCAGATAAAAAATCAGATGACGACGATATTAACCCGTTCACGCTGTCGGAGCGAGACGCAATTTTAAAGGCGATCGAAGATGACATTTTTAGACGCAAGCACAGCAGCGTCAAACACTCACACTATTTACCGTTTACGAAATTCCTATTTCTTAGTGGCTGTCGCCCCGGTGAAGCGATCGCACTCCAATGGAAGCACATCGATCGCGACCTGCAATTTATCGACTTTCAGCAGTCGGTCAGCGTCACCAGCAAGGGGCGCAAAGTTACAGGGGGTCTGAAGACTCAAAAGAGACGAAGGTTTCCCGTGAACGAACAGATGCGGTCACTTATTAAAAGCATCAAACCCGATCGCCTCAATCCTGAAGCGCTGGTTTTCCCCGGCAAAGCAGGGAAGTTGCTTGACACCGCTTCAATGCGTCGAACCTGCTGGAAGCAAGTTCTAGGCGGATTAGGGATTGAGTACCGCAGTCCCTACCAGTGTCGCCATACTTTCATCACGATCGCTCTTCAAAAAGGATTGACGGCCTCCGACGTTGCCAAGCTGGTCGGGAATAGTGCAGAGGTTATTTACAAGCACTACGCCGGGGCAAGCCGAGATTTAGTCGTACCTGAGTTCTGATTTATCAAAAAACCACCGACAATCACCGACAAATCATAGATAAAACGCCTGAAGCCCTGTAGCTGAAAGGCGTTTACTTTTTTAGAGACCACCGACAAATCACCGACAATCACCGACAAAGTTAATTTACACTTCTCTACTAATCTTCTGAAATCCTTTACTGGCAAGGGATTTAGTAACTCTTCTTCTTTTTTAGAGACCACCGACAAATCACCGACAAAATGCGGCTAACACTTCCCTTGATCTGAGGAAGCCCCTCAAATCATCAAGTTAAATTTTGGGGCAGTGCAGGAAAACTTATCAGACGAGTGTTTGAACTTTATCCGTTTGGTTAAAGTTCAATCGCGCTCCAAACGTGCTAACCCGCTGGCCTCAGTTGAACAGATGCCAGAACAAAACTTGCTCAAGTTGGAATTGCAATCATGCTGGCGAGATGTTCTCAGTGAACTACCCGCGATCGTCAGTTGCGATCGTCTTGCTGTGATCGACGGGCCATCTCTGCCCACTCGTCGATCGACTCGCTTTCTGTTGGCAGAGCTACCACGAATCCCACATTGACCTGAGTATCCACAGTGGGCAGTCCTAGTGCCTGACGCTCGATCGTTGCCGCCGTCGCTGCTACCTGAGCCAAATTCTTAAGGAGTTCGCTGATTTGCCGTGGGGTGAGCATCGAAAAGTCTGCGTCTTGTAAGTTGGCGATCGCGGGTAGCAGCTTCTCCGAGAGGCTAGAAACCATCCCCTGCAAACTTTGGGACAGTCTGGTGTGCCGAGCGATCGCCCCCAACGCTGTTGCAACCTCCGAGGGTGATTCTTCGGAGGGGTTCACCAGTTCAAGGATTTGTGACTGGCGGTACGATCGTCGGCGCTCTGACCAACTCTCTTGGGAAGCTCGGTTTCTGAGCGCTTTGTATTTTGGCGATGAGTCAAGCCCTGTGCGTTCCCGGCTCCATTCGATGAGCGGTGAGTCACCTTCAACAAAAGACTGTCTGAGAGTGTCCCACTCGTATCTGGCTGGCATAGTTTCTGATCTCCAAAAGAAAAGCGATCGCCCTTACAACGATCGCACACCACAAGCGTAAAACTGTCACCGAGGCATCAAATCTGCCCTGCTTTACGATCGACAACGATTTGACGAGCGATCGCGTCGTAAAGCCTGTCCATATCGGTTTTGTCCCCCGATGGAAGGGAGTCAACGAGTTCTGAGAACCTCGCCGGGTCGTTAAGCCTTTCCAAAACAGACAGGTCTGAAAACCCGATCGAGTCACCACCTACAAGTTCTTGAACCCGCGCCAGAATTTCTGCTTTTTGTTGACACTCCCCGGCGTGAACGCACGGGGATTCTTGGCTCTACGAAGTCACTTGCTCATGCAGGTTTGCACCAACATGAGTAGAGGTATCTTCTCCCCAAGCGTTGCTCGAATCTAGTCCGAAAGTTCCGGTATGCCCTACCGTACTCAATCCCCGACTGAGGATGTTTCTAGCTGCATTATGGTCTCTGCCCAACACACACCCACATTGACAAACGTGAGTGCGAGTACTCAAAGATTTCTTGACCACTTCACCGCAGCGAGAGCATTCTTGGCTGGTGTATTGAGGATTCACGGCTATCGTGATTCGTCCAAACACCTTTCCAAAGTATTCAATCCAGACTCGGAACTGATACCAAGATGCGTCGTTAATCGACTTGGCAAGACAATGATTCTTCACCATATTTTTGATTCTCAAATCTTCGTAGGCGACTACATCGTTAGATGTGATGACGCACCGCGCCAGCTTAATGGCGTGGTCTTTACGCTGCCTACTTATTTTGAGATGGCGCTTACCTAGAATCTGTCTTGCCTTTCGTCTATTGCTTGACCCTTTTACCCGTTTAGAAACGCGCTTTTGAGCCATTTTTAATCTGCGCTCCCCCTTACGGAGAAAGCGCGGATTGTCTATCGTCTGATTATTACTATCGGTGTAGAAGTCGTTCAATCCCACATCTAACCCGATGGCAGTTCCAGACGGTTCAACCGATTCAACTCGGTCTACCGACACGCAAAACTGAACGTAGTAACCGTCCGCACGTTTTACCAGCCGAACCCGTTTGATTTGGTCAGGTTGGTAGAAATGCAAGTCGCGAGTCCCTTTCAGCTTCAATTTTCCGATACCGCATTTGTCGGTAAAGGTGATTGTTTTGCGGTCGTCCGCTAACTTCCATCCAGTAGTTTTGTACTCGACCGAGCGACAATCTTTCTGGAATTGAGGATAGCCCTTCTTATCGGGAATTCCCTTCTTGCAATTGTCAAAGAATCGCGCAATTGATGACCATGCTCGTTCTGCCGCGGACTGCCTCGCTTGCGAATTAAGCTTGTTTGCAAACTCAAACTCTTTAGCCAGTACCGCGCAGTATTTGTTGAGGTCAAAGCAGGATTTAGCGCCTCCATCCATCCACAAACGAAGAGCTTTATTTCGGATGAACTGAGTTGTCCGAATCGCTTCGTCAATGGCGTTGAATTGCAACGCTTTACCGTATGCTTTGAACTCTAAAACAAGCATGATTCGACCTGATCACGATATTCTTATGATAGCGCAATCATCATAAGATGTGTTGAAAATCCTTCTATTCTGATACTCAGGAGATTGGCGCTATCGCGCCGTTGCTCTACATCCCCGTCCTAAAGGAGCGGGGTTTTCCGCAAAATCTCGATAAACCGCGATGTCCATAAAGCTCTCCTAATTCCCAAAGAACCCATCTGTGGCTAGTAAAGCCTTACGTCGCTCAATGAGCCGTTGCTTCTGTCGCTCAGTCAGCGCTGCCCGTCGCTTGGCAACCTCACCCGCAGATTCGGGGTCAACACCAATTGCAGTATTAGGATCGCGAGGTTGCTCTAATGGTTGGAAGACTATCGATTGGTGAGGTCGATACGATCGGGCGCTCTGAGATCGGATCGCGCCCCCTGAATACCAGGGAAGCTCCTGGAGATCGCAGCGAATTTCGATGCTGCCAAGCTTTTTGATCTCATCTTGCAACTCGGAGACAAGGCTGTTGATTCTGGCTCCAATCTCCGCTCGCTCCTTGGCGATCGCCGCCTCTCGCGCTTCATCCTCAGCTAACTGAAATTGTTTGGCCAGCAGGAGGGCACGCTGATTGTCAAGGCTGCGCTCGGCTACTGCCAGTCGTTCAAGTCTCAGGGCGTTGAATTCCTCATCCTTGCCAACATTGCCGATCGCTGCCTTCAACTGCTCAAAAACCGAATCACCGATCGCTTCAATCGGTCTGGGTCGATCGTTCTTGAGGGCCTCGATCGCGGACTCTGCTGCTGAAATCTCTTTCTTGAGTTGGCGAATCTCGTCAGTCAACATGTCTGTATTCCATTTGTGGATTTCTCCCATTGTGCAGGCTGCAATCCTTGTAAATCAACGCTACTCATCCCAACGCCCCTAACTGATAGTCACTCAACCAATCATCCAGATAAGACAGCACTTGACGGGCCGTCTCTTCAGGATCGCTCCCTCCCGTGATATAGAAGGTTGGAGAAAACGCGATCGACCCGCCCCCTCTCCCACTTTGGTTTGACACTCCGCTCACCAGATTTCGCAGCATTGACGGCGTGAGAATCGTCTCCGAGCTATTCGCTATCACAGGTGATGCCCCGATCGGCATGTTTTCAGTTTCAGTCTTAATTGCTCCTAAAAACCCCATTGCAGCAGTGGGAATATTGCCTTGATACTTGGGCAGAATCTTCCCAACAGTGTCGCTTATGGTGCCGATCGCACCTGCCAACGGATTCACTGTCCGCATCACGTTAACGCCTGCCGATACCGCTGTTTCGACTGGCTTTTCTGTGATGCCAGTCACCACATTCTGGACGGGGGCCACCGCCGCGCTGACCATCCCTTTCACCTTGTCAGCAATAGCGGTAAAGAACGATCGCACAGCATCTAGCACCCCGTCAATAATTCCACCCACCATAGAGACCGCGCGACCGAAGTAGTACCCCACCGCATCTTTGATTTCTTCAAAGTTGTCAATGATAGTTTTAACCAGAGAGGCGATCGCCAATCCTGCTGCTACCGTAAGCAAAACAGGCAAGCCCGCTGTCGCTGCTAAGAAGCCCGTAAACAACGTCGCTGCAAACAAGCCGATCGCTGGCACTGCCGAGGAAAGTAACACCGCCCCTGCGATCGTTGCATAAACGCTGGGGTCAAGGTTCGCCAAAAAGCTGCCCAGTTCGTTGAATAGGAACTCTAACCCTTTGCCGATCACACCTGTCGCACCTTCGTAGTCAAAACCTAAGAGCGCTTGGCTCCCCAGGTCGATCGCACTGTTGACCAGTCCATTGACGAGCGTTGCTGCTTTCTCCCCAATGCCGTTAAAAGCGGTGAAAACGATCGCGCTGACGTTGTTAAACAGCAGTTCTAGCTTGTCGCCAAAATTGAAATATTTCAGAACGCCTGGTTTGAATGCGTCGAGCTGGCCCTGAATGAGAGTGGATGCAGATTGAACGATCGACGTGGCTGATTTCAGAGCGTCGTACAAAACCTTCATGGGATCGATCGTCAACCCAAGCGCATTAGTCAGGTTTTCAAACTTGGAGAACAATCCGTTATCCCCAATCAGTCCATCTAAAAACTCGTTATAAGCCATGAACGCCGTCTGTTTGGGCAATCCTTTGGCTGCAATGTTCCTCATCAAGCCAAAGGTGCCCTGGGTCGGATCAATCACCCCTGAAATGAAATTCTGATACAGCCCGTCTACTGATTTGGAGGCGCGCTTCTTTAGATCGTCCGTGACAAACTTTTCACCTGCCGTTTTAAGCAGCCAGACTCTAGATTTTTCGTCTAAGTCTCTGAGTGACTTTGCACCCGACTTTTTAAGCTGCTCATCAAGGTAGTTGAGGACGGTTTGATTCTGTTCAAAGAACTGAATTTGACGCAACTCAGAGATGCTGGCACCTCCTAACGCTTTGGTAAGTCCTAACGAGGTGTTACCAATATCAACGCCTGAACTTGCTGACAAAACCCCGTAGTTTTCAGAGATTGACGCGATCGTATTCTCAAACCCCTTCATGTCACTGAGCTTGCCATCAGCACCCTTGAACGCTCCAACCACGTTGTCTTGGATGGCCCGTCCCAATGTCACAAAGTCTTTGGTTGCCCCCGGCAATGCGGCGGCTGATTTTGCCAAACGATCGGTCAGCTTATCAATGAACTCAGCACCCTCGTCAAAGCTCTGTCCGGTCAGAGACGCGAATGTTTGAGCAGCCGTCATGTTTTGAAGTTGCAAACCGGATGCTTCTGTAATGGCACTTTGCAGCTTGCCGTATCCCTGTTGAACGACTGCGATCGCCGCTTCTGCTTTGACCATGCCAAATGCGATCGCATTGCTTAGTCCACCCGTATCTTGGCTGGCACGTTGAGCCGCATTACCCAACCCTCCAAGCTTCCGGGTGATGTTGTCGATCGTCCCAGATGCTTTGTCTGTGGCACTAAAGATGAGTTGTAAAAGCTGGTTTGCCACAGGGTTTTAGTGTGCGCGGGACACCTCAGTTTGACCGCTCAACACCCAATAAATCAACGCAAGTTGATCACATTGGACACCTGGCTTTTGGGGAGGTACGATCGGCAGGTTCTCGCAAAGGTGAACGACGGTAATTGGAGTTGTGTTGATATGCCTTTTTTGATTATTAGAGACGAAGACGAAACCGAAGGTGCGGAAGAAATAGTTTCTCTGAAGAATTCTGAATACAAGCTAGGCAGAGATCAAAAATCCGATATTAGAATCGACTACCCTTTTGTCTCGCTTGCTCACGCTGTAATTAGGGCTACAGCAGACGGGATTTATAGACTGATCGACAACGAAAGCACTAATGGAACCTTTATTAACGGGTCGCGATTGAAAGGCTTTAGGGACTTAGAAGATAAGGACTCCATAACACTGAGTGTCAATCAGCCAACTATTTACTACTGCACAGGGGAGCCACCCGAAAACCTTGATGGTTCCCCTGTGGTAGCTAGGCGTTGCAATTAAACTCAAATTCCCTTTGGTTGAACTTGTCCGCGATCGGTGTCTTACCTGTTTGAGCCGAATAAACAAACCCATTTGAAAATCGGTAGGTGAATCTTTGCGTTCTTAAATTGGTACGAAATTTAATAAACGCGATGCCTCCCTTGTCTCTGGGAGTGTTCGGGAATGCGGATGTATTTCGCAAGCGAGGTTCGACTGAGTATTCAAGCCTTGTCGGGTTTTCATAATTATTCAGTGAGTACGGTGCTGAAATTAGTTGAAAATAGCCGTCAAAATCAGTCATCGTATAGCCCGGAAGCGTTTGTATCCAAAGATTTTGCTTCTGTATCCTAAAGCCTCCTGCAACGTTCACCCAATCCCCAATTGTGTAGCTAGTTTCAGGAGCGCATACGATTCCACCACCTGCGGTTTGAATCAAGGTAGCTCCAGGGGCGGTTGAGATGGAAGAGGTTAAAAGTTTGTTTTGAGGGAGACTTCTTATATCTGTACCAGCCATCGCCTCACTCGGAAAACCGATCGCAATCGTCATCACCAATGCCAGAGCGACCGCCGTCCACCA
>NZ_JBJPHU010000284.1:0-1310 GCF_052939515.1 Phormidesmis sp. 146-33 | reverse complement strand
CAATGGTTCGGACAAATTTAGAGGAGAAATAGACAAGAAAGCCATCGACCGCTTAAGGTGCTGATGAATGAAATCTAGTACCGGGTCGATAGCGCTATGGAAATTGTACAGAGCTTGTTGAAGAAAGTGGGGATTGTGAACCAACCTCAGAGGAAAGTATTGACGATGCTGTTCGCGACGATTGTGATTGCCTGTGGAAAGGTGAACTTTACGAATTTAAGCCGCTACAGCCCGATGAGTGAGAAAACGTATCGACGAGCGTTTGCGAAGTCCTTTGATTATGCTTCATTCAACGCGGGCGTGATCCAAGCGGCGACATCGGAGGCAGCGACTCTGATTGCGGTGATGGATGCCTCATTTATCGCCAAGAGTGGCAAAAAGACGTTTGGGCTTGACCTGTTTTACAACGGCAGCCACAGCCGAGTCGAAAAAGGATTAGAGGTGTCTTTAGTGGGGGTCGTGGATGTCAAGAGTGAAGTGGGCTATGCGCTGCTAGCAGAACAGACGTTTGACCAAGCGGCTTTTCCTGAACTAACGCGGATGGACTACTATCGGTATCACCTGGAACTTGCCCGCCCTCACCTACCGCCTCAAGTGCAATATTTGGCGGTCGATGGGGCGTATGCCAAACAAGCGTTCGTCACGGGAGCCGTTGCTCTGAATCTGCACGTCATCAGCAAGTTGCGGCGCGATGCCAATCTCGCGTTCATCTTCGAGGGCAAGCAAAAGGTCTGCGGTGCCAGACGCAAGTATGACGGCAAAGTGGATTTAGCTGACCTGCGTCGCTTCAGTTGGGTGACTCAACTGCAACCGGGCGTTGACCTCTACACCCAACAGGTCTGGCATCGTTCCCTCAAGCGCCCGATTCGACTTGCCGTTCTCCAAGACACTCGCAAGCCTGACAAGACGGGCACGGTCATCTTATTCTCAACCGACCTGACTCAGAGCGCCCAAGACATCTACCACTTCTACAAATTACGCTTTCAAATCGAATTTCTTTTCCGCGATGCCAAGCAGTTTACCGGACTGAGTGATTGCCAGTCGCGCCAGAGCCAAAAACTCGACTTCCATTTCAATGCCAGTTTCACGGCTCTCAATCTTGCCAAACTGGAGGTTCAGCAGCAGCAATTAGGCAATCACCCCTTTGTCTTCTCCATGGCAAGCGTCAAGCGACGGGCGCTCAATGACCATCTACTCGATACCTTTATTTCAAAGTTAGACCTCTCCCCAACTCAGATTAAATCCCATCCCAACGACCAGACCCTACGCTCTTACGGCATGATCGCTGTTTGATTTTGTCCGAACCATTG
>NZ_JBJPHU010000086.1:0-30792 GCF_052939515.1 Phormidesmis sp. 146-33 | reverse complement strand
CAGCAAGTCTATCGCGGCTGGGGAGTTTTGCCAAATCAAGTTCAGGTAGTCGAAAGAGAAATCGCGCTACACCAAGGCTGGAAATGGTTTGAGTATCAGGTGGTTTACAAAATTCTGAATACAGACCAAAAGATATATCCAATGCACATAGAACTACAAGGTAAAAAGTTAGGAGAGCAAACGCTAATCTACACTGCAACTGTAATTGAGGGTGAAACGAGCCATTTAATCAGTTCTTGCAGTCACGATCGACCTTCTAAATTGACTCAGCTTGTTGTCAAAAATCTGCGTCTACATACAGAGCCTCAGCCCTCTTACTGGACGTGTTCACCTAGAAGACAAGGCGGTTGTTTGCAGGTATCTGGTCAATCACAACCAACGCCTCACAGTTAGTAGCCTCGCTGTTAGTAAGAGTAGCAAGGACACCAAACCAAAGACTCAAAGCTTACCAAAGTCCAAAGTCCCTAAAATATTTGTAGCTATCAACCAATAGACTTCCTGCGCGAATCCGGAAACGCCCCCTAAATCCCCCACAAGTGAGGGACTTTGAGCCAAGACTTGCGGTTTCATAGTCCCCCAGAATGGGGGATTTAGGGGGCACAAGCCGACCCAAACGGAGCACGACCTAAGAGCAGGTGACATCAAAATTCTATTCATGCAGGAGGTGTAATGTACAAACCTTCTTAATCGTGCAACAAGATACGATGCTTGCGAAGGGGGGTTAGTTTTCCTTGACGTTCTAAATTTTTGAGTAGCCGTGTCACTGTGACCCGCGTTGTGCCGATAATTTCAGCCATGATTTGATGAGTTAACCGCATCTCAATGACTCGCCCTTGCTCGACTTCATCCCCAAATCGTTGCGCTAACCATTCCAGCAGCTTTAGCAACCGCAATGTTGTTTGTTTGGTTTGTAAGATGTTCACCAATGCTTCAAGGTGCTGGACATGACGAAATAGCACATCAGTCAGGTGATGGTTAGATAAAACCAGCTCACTCACTCGCACTGGAGTCAAACACTCAATCTGGTAGGGATCAATTTGAGACAGTGGTTTGCCAACGATGTCACCCGTTCCCCAGATTCCCAGCGTTGTGACTTCACCCATGATGTCCCAGGTCAACGCCCTAACAAAACCACTTTCGATTTTCCATAAACGATCGCAGGACAAAGGTACAATGTCGCGATGTTGAAACGATCGCTCGGTATTCTGTGAAACAAGCTGCGACGGGTCGATCGACCACGCATTAGTCTGTATGGACAGCAATTCTTCAGTCAGGGTCAGTCGAGGAAAGCATTGAGGTTGCATTGTTCTTCACAGTTAAAATGAGCTTAGGCTTGAGGTCAGATTTGAGATGTCCCACGTGCATTTGAAAGGGTACTCACCCGTAGAGTAACCGCATTCGTCACAGAGAACTTGAGGCGATCGTTTCAGTCGTCTTAACCCATCTTCTATCGCTAAAGATATCGCTAGAGAAATACTTCAGATGAATTCAGAAGGCAGTCCCCCTGTACAGAAACAGTTCTCAGAATTTACCCATCTTTGAGTGATTATTAATCTACGGCTAACCACTAATAACTAACCACCGAATTCTCACAACTCAAATAGGAAGCGATATTCATGAAAATCAGTTGTTTCTCAACGCTAAACGCTCAATCCAAAAAATATTCACGCCGTTAGAGATAGATTGCGTGAACGTGAATTGACCGATTGCCAAAACTCAAGCAGTCGGCTACTAACTAGCTCAGGATAAAAGTAATGAAAGAAATGACGACCCTCTGGACACTCCCATAGCCGATCTTCAAGCTTCATCCAGGGGAGCCAGTTTGACTGACCTAACGGATCGATGATTGAATCCGTCTGACTGCGACACACCAGCAGCGGCATTGAGACTCCGCCCTTAGACAACTCAGTGAGCTTAAACAAAGAGTGGGGACAGGGAGCCAAATCTAAGTCACGATCGAGCGCATCTAGCGAATTCTTAATCGGATAAGGCAACTGTTTTCCAAACAAACTCAACGCCATTTGAGCCAAAATTTGTTGGCGGCTACAAGGCAGTAAGTGCAGTTGAGTGTAGTAGTGGCTGTGCCAAGTGAGTGCGGGTTGGGCCGCGATCGAGAGTAGACAAAGTGATTTAACTCGCTCAGGATAAAGCCGCGCATAAAGTAAACCTACGACTCCACTTATGCCGTGTCCTGCAAGATGAACGGGACGATTGTGAGCTTTGAGATACTCATGCAGTAGCGCGACAGCGGTTGCTAGACAGCTTCCTTCATCTGGTGTCTGATAGTACTCCCACTGCAAAACTTTAACTTGCTCAGATAGATGTTTCAGTAGTGGCTGATTGAGGCGCGTTAAACTTGGACTGGCACTAAGCCACAGAACGTCGTAAGACATGAAAACTCCCAAAAGAGGTGAGGTAAGGTGAGGTAAATTTTCAGTAGATTATCATCTGTTTGGGACTAGACTTACAATCCAAACGCTTGCCTGAGTTGAGCAACCCAGGTTTTAATGCGATCGTGAGTTAGCTCTGGTTGGTTATCCTCATCGATCGCGAGTCCCACAAATTTCCCATTACGAACTGCTTTTGATTCCTGATGTTCGTAGCCCTCAGACGACCAGTATCCAACCGTTTCACCGCCTAGACTAGAGATTTTTTCTTCCAAAATTCCCATCGCATCTTGAAAGTTATCAGCATATCCAATCTGATCACCTGCGCCAAAATAAGCGACTTTCTTCCCGCTAAAGTCAATGTTGTCTAATTCATCAAAAAAACCATCCCAGTCAGCTTGTAGTTCCCCGATGTTCCAGGTGGGGCACCCAATGATCAAGCATTCATAATCTTCAAAATCACTGGTGTCAGCGGCAGAAATGTCATACAGCGTCACAGCACTTTCACCGCCAAATTCTTCTTGAATTTTTTCTGCAATCGTTTGAGTGTTACCCGTTTGAGTTCCCCAAAACAAACCAATCTTAGACATGATAGACTCCTGTTGTGTATCAAAAGCTTTAAGCTGTAGCGCGTTTTAGCGTTTCTACTTGTGAAGGTTACACGGACTCGTGCTGGGTCAAATCGCCAACTACAGATTAATGACCCAGGCTGATTCGTCAATGCTGTGATCAGGTTTATAGCGATTGAGTAGAAAGATCAGGTGCGATCTCTTTGAGATACCCGCAAGGGATTGCGTCTGTAGCCTGTGAACGGTATTTGCGGGGATAAACACAAACATTCCAGGTTCTAATTTGACAAGCTCATCATTGACGGTGAGGTTACCATTGCCTTCCAAGACTGCGATCGTTACATCTTGAGCATCACAAATCTCTGGTAGCTCTACGTCTGCGCCTAAACTCATCATATTTTGCTGGTAGATTGCTTGATCGCCATAGCCCTGTTGAATGATTTCTACATTCAGAACTTGGTGTGGCTGGATTTGAATTGGCAATAATCGTAGATGAAACGATCGCCGCATATCAGATGCTTGCACCACAAAATCCTCCAAAGGTTTGCACGGTTTGGGAAATGCCCACAATGGACTTGGGTCGATCGCGGGCATAGAACAGCAATCTCAATCAAACTTTTAGGAAGCTTGTTGAGGTTTGGTCTCAATTGCCAACGAGAGTTATCTTAACAGCTTATTGAGATAAAATGTCAATAAAAATATGTGAACTAATATTAAAATCACGTCTCAAATCAAACAAGCAGTCCTGTAGAAAATTGTTGACTCAGCTAAGATAATTCCGACCAGCGGCAAGAGTGGCTATGCTCCTAGCGAGTTCACTGCGAGCGCATTCCATCCCCTGTTGCACCATCGGTTTTTTGATCTGAATGCTTTCAAACAGAATTGCTATCCACTTTCAATAACAAGACACCTTATTTAGTCATCAGAATACCTGGCGATTAAGCCCACTTTTCCTAATCCGTTGCCTGAACATAGCTTCTACCATAGAAAATCGCGAAAATGGCAGTTGCGTATGCAAATAAACTGTAGATGGCAGCAGGAACAGCCATATCAGGATTGTTGAGCAACCCGGCAGTAATCGCGATCGCAAGTGTTCCATTTTGAATTCCAACCTCGATCGCAATACAAATCCGTTGAGCAAATTTTAGGTTAAATAGCTTACCAAACCAAAATCCGACCAACATGGCGATCACATTCAGCAGAACTACCGCAATCCCAACTTGGGCAATAAAGCCTGGAATGCGGCTCCATTCTCGAATGACGATCGCTAAGATAATGAGAGCGAGGAAGGCAATCGCCAGACGGTTCGCTACTTTCTCTAGTCGTCGAGCTAAGTCGGGAAACAGTTGTCGAATCACCATTCCTAGCCCGATTGGAACTAGCGTGATTGCAAAAATTTGCAGCATGGTTTGCCCGATCGGTAACGCGATCGCTGCACTGCGTCCAGCAAAATATTGCAGAGATAGATTTGTGAATATTGGAATAGTCAATACAGTAATGGCGCTACTCAAAGCCGTTAGCGTCACAGAAAGGGCAACATCTCCCTGCGCCAAGTAGGTAATCATGTTGGAAGAAGGCCCGCCTGGACAAAGTGCCAACACCATCAATCCCACTGCCATTTCAGGCTGCATCGGCACGATCGAAGCAACTAGAAAACCAACGATCGGGAGAAAGAGCAGTTGAGCGATCAATCCAATGGCAACCGCTTTGGGATAGCGAGTGACTCGTTGAAAGTCATCTGGTACGAGGGTCAGGCCCATACCGAGCATCACGATCGCGAGACCGACAGGTAAAAGCACACTGGTAAGGACATTAGCTTCCATAGATCAAGTTGGGTTTCAAGTTTTCTAAGTTCTAATGAGACTGTGATTAACCATCATCGAATCAGTCAGATGAATCATCGGAAATTGTGAGAAACAGCTTGACCAAAAATAGGTCGATCGCAGTCCCAAAGCCCATCAGCCGCAGCCAACAGATATCATCCTACTCGTTTGTGGGGACTCAAGATAGATTATTATGCAGTTCACTAGAATTGCTCTAAAAAGTTCCTAATGTTCTTGAATCATCGTTGAATTGTCCAAGGATGAGGGACTGCTCATTGCGATCGAGACCCTCTTCTTTTCAGCGCAATCTTCTGTTCGGCGGCGGTACAGTTCCTGTCGATGTTCCTCAGATGCGAGAATACTTGCCCACTCCAAAAACGGCCGCTGTAAACGAGGGGAGTAAGCAGTCACATGACTTAGTTTTTCTAGGAGGGGTTCAATTTGACTCGGTGCTAAGTTGGGTAGTGCTTGAACGTCTGGTTTTTGAGGAGGGCAGAGTTCTTGAGCGACCCACATCACATTCAAGTCTGAAATTAAGTCTTCACCCTCTAGACAATAAGTTCGGCTAGTTGCTTCATAGCTCGCTCCATTGCGGATTTGCCGATGAGTTGCGTACCCCCAAACCCTCAACCAACCCGCTTCTAAATTAAGCTGCACGGCTAAATAATAGTCTGCTGCCCAGTTTTCAATATCCACCCATTCTTGAGGGATGCAAAATTCAGAGACATTGCTTTTGTCATCCGGGATCAAGACAATCCGAGTCTCACCAACTGTCAGAACTGCTCCATTGACGAATTCCCAAATCGAGGCATCCGATCTTACCTGCAACGCTTGGGGGACAATATCCTCCTGGAGGTCAGCCAACAAAGAATTGAGACAAAGTGTGTTGAGATAACCATTCCAACGTGCAGCAGCATTCGAGTATCGGTGTTGAGTCGCTTCTTGCCAGGACTGTTGCTGTTCCTGTTCGGGTAGCTCTACCCATCGCTGCTGCGGGAAGATAACCATGAGATCGTTTAACGTGAGTGCCATGATGAACCGTCCTGGTTTGCCATATTATTCCTGTGCGCTTTATAACAATATTGTCTACGTGATACTGCTCTGCTAATAAATGGGTGTTGAAGGCAGATGATTATGCAATTTTGCTCAGTAATCCTGTGATTGTTTAAACGGACGTTCTCAGCAATGACGAAACTCCTCCAGCGATCGCTGCATAAGCAGGTGATAAAGGCACCCATTAGGTTATTAGAACCGCGTGCTTGAGTTTCACAAACAAACGGAACCTTATGCTCAACTATCTCCGCGTTAGTTCAGGAAAAGCTGCCGGGTCAAGCCCTAGTCCCTAAGAGAAGTCGGTGGAACTAATCACAAAAAAGACACCTGCAACAGATTTCTTCTTACGCCTCACCCTTCTTCTCTGGGAGCAATAGCGTAAAACAACTGCCTTCTCCAGGCTGCGATCGCAGGGTAATCTTGCCGCCGTGCAGTTGGGCTAGTCGCTGAGAAAGGGCTAATCCTAACCCTGTGCCTTCATATTTGCGATCGAGTCCGACATCCAATTGTTGAAAGGGCTGGAATAAAACAGCTTGTTCGGCTTCAGAGATCCCGATTCCGGTGTCGATCACCGCAAACTTAATGAAAGCGTCAAGACGGTCAACGCGCATCGTCACAGAGCCAAGGTCAGTAAACTTGATGGCATTGGAGAGGAGATTAAGCAAAATTTGTACCAGTCGGCGCTTGTCGGCTACGCAGGTGACCACCTCTGGGCTGATGGTGTAGGAGAATTCCAATCCTTTTTGGGCTGCTTGATCGCGAACGATCGTCCAACAGGTCTGACAAACCTCTTCGACGGACAGCGTTTCTAGTAGTAACTCTTCTCGCCCAGCCTCAATTTTGGAGAGGTCTAGCAGATCGTTGATCAAGTCTAAAAGCTGATGACCTGCGCTAGAAATTCGCTGCAAGTACTCAATCTGGCGATCGTTGAGGGAGCCAAAAATCTGTTTGAGCAGCACGCTGGAGAAGCCAATAATGCTCGTGAGTGGCGTTCGCAGTTCGTGACTCATATTGGCGAGAAAGGCACTTTTCATCGCGTTGGCGGCTTCGGACGCTTGTTTCTCTTTTTCCAGTTCTTGAGTGCGAAGAAAAACTAATTGCTCTAACCGCTCTTCGGTCTGACGCAGCGTGGCTACTAGCACCAGTTCTGCACTGAGCCGTCGCCCAAAAAAAGAAGCCATCAAGGCTAGCGTCAAAACCAGCAGCGCAGCGATGCCAATCACGATCGTCAGCAGTGATCGATCAATGGTGCCAACCTGCGACACGACGATCGCCCGCGCTCGAAAACAAAGCCCGCTCATGCCAATGTAGTGCATTCCCGAAATTGCGCCACCCATGATCAAAGCACTGATGACCGTTCTCAAACATTGATGAAAGCTAAGCGCGAGATGGGGAGAAAAAGCCAGCCGAAGGGCCGCCATCGATGTGACGATCGAGACCACACAAGAGATGACAACTCGCCCCGGATCATAAATCTGATCAGCCGCCAGCCGAAGGGAGGTCATTGAGAGATAATGCATCGCAGCGATCGTCATCCCGATGAATGTACTTCCGAGTAGCCAGGGCAGCCAGCCCAGTTCTTTTTGACGACTGACCATCCACAGTCCCAACGTGGCTCCTAGAGCGGCGACGACGATCGCAAACAGCACAATTCTCAAGTCATAGCTCACCGGGATCGGATACTGGTCAGCCAACATCGCGGTAAAGTGCATTGCCCAAATGCTAATTCCCAGGGTTAACCCGCCCCCGATCAGCCACCAGCGTCGCGCCTGTCCTTGAGAGAGTGCAATTTGTTGGGACATATCCAGTCCCGTATAGGAACCGATGATCGACACTACCACCGACATGATAAGCAACCGAAAATCTGTGGTGATGGCGAGGTCTACACCGGGGTGACACATTCCTTTTTGCGGGGGGTGGATGTTAAGTTGAGTTTGACTGACCAAACGATTTACCGCAGAGCGTCCCCTGTCTACTATCAAACCAGATATCAAACTCAATTAGAACAGCTAGGCTCACCTGTTTAGAGAACTCCCGATCGTCACAGCAGACTTTAGAGCAGCATTTTCAAGCGTAAGGTGTTTCGTTTGTTGAGGTGAAGACTCAGAACTGAATGTCTGTCAACAATAGAGAGGTTCTAAAGCGTTTTTATCCGTCCTGAGAACTATTTTGAGCGGGGCAAGCGCTAACTTATAAACTTGAACTTTTAAGCCTGAACTTTGATCACTCTGAATCACTCAACGCTGTTGTTTGTTGAAGAAAACTGGGCGATCGTGGTCTTGACCGCATCCTCAGTGACGATCGCAGTTTTTGGCTCCCCATTGATCGCCAGGTAAGACAGCACAATGTCGCGGGTTTTGCGAAGCTTCAGGGCGGGTTGGCGCGTTGGCTCAAAACGAATATTGCGAAGTGAGGAATCAGTGACCTTTTCTAGCAAAATTCCTGCTGATGGCTCAAGCGACCTTTGGCGCAGGGTAAAGCCCTCGATCGTCACCTGCTGCAAGGCTTTTTGAGAATGTGGCTGCACGATCAAAACCGCTTCTCCAGACTCAATCTGAGCGGTGAGAATGGTGCGATCGCTGCCCTGTCCGCGAATGGTCATTTGACCTTGATGCAGCGTGATAGGTGAGAACAGATCAATTTCTCCGATCGGTAGCTCGATTTCCACGCGATCGGTTTCAAACTGACGATTGAGCAACGCCTGGAGCGCTTTAGCATCATCTCGACCATCATTGGGAATGACCCCATACTCGATCGCACGTCTGACTTGGGTCGGGGTCGCCGCAACGGGAGCCGATCGCCATTGTAAAACCTCTTGCAAATCGCGGGTCGGGTTAAAGCCATCCGCCAGCCACAGCAGCACCATCACCAAACTCACCATCTGCGACACCAGCAAAAATCGAGAAGTCGAAAGCTTGACCCATTTGCGCCAGCCAGTACTCGCTTCCGAAACTTTCTGATTGCCGCGATTGACCCATTTTTGCTGCGATAGATTCATCTGAGTCCACACTTTAATTAATGCAGAACTCCAGAGCGCCCCCACCAACAAGGGGAGGTGGATCAACTTAAGCGGCGATCGTCGTCCCCAAAAAATCACGATCAAATACAGCGGACGAGTCATCAAAACCCAGGCACACAGCAGCGCCACCACCAACCATTTAGCTTGCAGCAGGGCGATCGTTAACATGCCGGGCGTGATCAGCGCTGTCCAGATGCTCAACCGTTGATCGAGCAGACACCACCACAAAAACCAGCCTGTCTTGCTGGGGCCGAGTGCCAGGGCGCGGCCGTTACTTCGCAGCATATTGCCATACCAGCGCCGCATGTTTTCGTAAGCTCGACCCAGCAGCGATCCCGTGATCGTTTCGTGATTGTAGACCACCACATCGGGCAGATAAATCATCTCGTAGCCTTGCTTGAGTACCCAAAACCAGCTACTCTTGTCGTCGCCAGAGAGAAACTTGAACTCGCCCCAAAGCCAATCGTCGAGGCGATCGTTTTCTAGCAGATCGATAAATCCAGAATCCAGCGCAGCCTCAGATCGAAAGAGGGCAAAGCGTCCTGTCAGGCAGGTGACTCGACGAGCGAGGGCGACTGAGCACATGTGATAATGACGCAGCGCCAACCGTAAATGAAACCATTCTGAAAACAGATAAGACCCAACCGTGTGAGCAGAGTTATCGGTTGTCAGTGCGCCCAGTTTGGGAAACAGTTCAAAAAAAGGTAAGCAGCGCTTGAGACTTCCTGGAGAGAGTTCTGAATCTCCATCCATCAAGGCAACCAGCGTATTTGCAGGCAAATTAAGCCGCGCCAGCGCTCTCAATCCTTCTGCCATCGCCTTGCGTTTGCCTTCTCCGATCTGTACCTGCTGAATCAGATGAATCGATCGCAGGGTGGGGTCGATCCTTCGCAAAATGGCCCGAATTCTGCTGTTTTCCTCCTCACTACTGCTGGTAACAAGCAGGGTCATCCGAGTGGGAAGCGTTAAGGCTTCTTGAGCGATCGCTCGAAAGACCCGTTCGGTAATCCAGGGTTTCTCTCGATAGGTCGGCACCAGCAAACAGACTCCAGGACAGCCTTGCAGAGAAATTGCGTCCGCCCGTCGTCGCCAGCGCGGAAAGACCCAATGCTGGTAGATCCGACTCCGCAGCACTTGCACGCCTAGCCAATTCCAGCGCCAGGTGCCAATCAGCCCGACCCCCGCCAAGCCCCACCATTCCGTCCAATCTGTCAGATTTAAACCCTGAGAATGGTGCAGTGTGGCCAACCAAAACAGACCAACCAGGGCGCTAATCGGCAGCGTGACCCAGTGCAGACCGCGTAAAAAAACAGACTGAGAGTGCATTGTGGCTTTTAATAAGGGGAACTGGACAAGACAGTGAGTTGATAAAAACTGCTCTTAGATTAGGAATCTGAGAGCTATTCCACACCTGTAAGGAGGTTACAGTTGAAATCTTGGCTTAACGTGAATTCGACGATGAAATCCCTCGCTGTGACGATCACTCCGGGCAGCCCCTAAATCCCCCAAGTTTGAGGGACTTTGAGCAAGAAATCCTGTCCGAAAGTCCCCCAGATTTGGGGGGTTGGGGGGCAGAAGCGTTAAATACCGAAGCGAAAAAACTCTATCGAATTCACGTTGGCTTAAAGCCGTTCAGAATAGGCGCTTTGGGGCAGAAGCCCAAAACAACAACGCGAAGAAACGCAGATCGAACCGTTAGTCGGATGGATAAAACAAGCCGTCAAAGTGCCTACAGCCCGATCGACTTCTTAGCAAAGGTCATCTGCGCCGATTGTCCCAGTCCGCAAAATTTTGTAGCCTGACCAAACTGAGGCGGCGGTGGAATCTTGACGATGACTTTGACCAGGGACTGTCCCCCAACGTTGAGAGGAATGATAGGCGGCAGTGCCTCAGTCTGGACTGGCTTCGATCGCTCCGTTGGCAGGATCGTGGGGCCGTTGCCGATCGGCTGCATCAGCGCAATTTGTCCACTGATTTTCTCTGACAGACCACTAAGCTGTACCTGGACTGGTTTTTGAGCATCAAGGTTGCCAATTTGGTTGGCTGGAAGGACAACTTCTGCCCAGAGATTATTACAGTCCAAAAGCGTCACCAGCGATTCGGTGGGGTTGACCTGGCCGCCGCGATCCTGCTGGGTCGTGTAAACAATGCCATCTAGCGGAGCCTTAATTTCGGCATCTTGCTGAGTGCTGTAGATCGATCGCGCTTGTTTGAGTCGTTGGCGAGCGCTTTCTAGTTTTGCGGTTAATGTGCTGACGGCGACCGACTGCTCTTGAATGGTCTGGTTGAGTCGAGCGCGTTGGTCAGAGAGCGTGTTGCTGACGGCTGCTTTACTACTGGCAATGCCTGACTGTGACGCTTGCAGAGAAGATCGTGCCGCTGCCAGGGCCGCCTTTGCCTGATCAACTTCTGCCTGGACTGCCCGCCACGCATACTGAAGCTCGTCGGCTTTTTGGCGGGTGATGGCTCCTTCGGCGGCGAGTTGACGATAGCGATCGTATTCCAGTCGAGCGGCCTGGGCCTTACTGTTGAGGGACGCGATCGCCGCCTGTCGCTGGTTGACTTCTTGCTCTGACAAACTGACATCAACGGTTCGTACGCCCTGATCTTGACTGCCTAACCCAGCTAGTTGAGCTTGAAACAGAGAACGGGCATTTTGAGCAGCCAGCAGTTGCGCCTCGTTGGATTGAATCTCGCCTTCGAGCGCCAAAAGCGTTTGTTCTTCTTGAGGGCTACGGGTGACTCGTGCCAACACTTGCCCAGATCGCACCTCGGCTCCGGGTTGGGCATAAAACTCTTTGAGATTACCGTCGATCGGAGACTGAACCTGGGTGACACGACCATTGATCTGCCCCCCTTCTGCAACGATATTACTCAAGCGATGGATGGCGACGGCGGCCCCAATCAGACAGACGGTAGCCCCAAGTCCGATCGCCGTTAGCGCAATGCCCCACCGTTTCCACTGGGGATCTGAGGCGGCTGGGGGCGACGGCGCTTGGGCAGGCGTTAATTGCAAAGGCGTTGATTGCAAAGGTAACATTGGCTGACTGGGGGTAGGCGTTGGGCTGGGTGACTTAAAGTAGTTTCCTTGGGCGTAGGCAAACCCCATATCTCTGACGGAGTGTAGGGTCGCCTGATCGGTGACAGACTTGGCGATCGCTGACTCCCGATCCGCTGCAAAGATTGCTTGAATCAACGCCTGAGCCGCGAAGTTGCTCGTAAAATCTTGAATAAGCTGACCGTTGACTTTGATCCAATCGGTCGGCAGTTGACGATACTCGTGGATCGAGAGGTGGTTGCCCACAAAATCGTCCAGCACGACTCCGATCCCAATCGCTTTTAGATGTTGAATCAAGCTCAGGGCGGCGCAAAAATCCTGGGCGATCGCGTCTTCGTTTAATTCAACGCTGAGTCTTTGGGGGTTGATGTTGGATTGAGCAAGGGTGTTTTGCAGGTCTTGAGCCAGCCGAGTGTCGTAGATTGCGTCTTTAAAGAGATTGACTGACAGATGCAGATCCGGCTGGGTTTTGAGCACCTCGATGGTCTGGCTGAGAATGAAGCGATCGAGCTGTCGGGTCATTCCAGCAGCATCGATCTGAGACAAAAAATCTTGAGGAAGTTGAAGCTGTTGTTGAGCATCTCGCCATCTCAACAACACTTCTTGATGAATCGTTGCCTGCGGATGCAGTGCGTAGCTGGGTTGAAACCAAAGCTCAACTTGAGCAGCGTCCAAAACAGGGGAACGGTGCTTTTCTTCTAAGGTGTGAAAATCAAAAGATTCACTGACGATCACTGAGTATCTCCGAAGTCTTAGGGGGTAGAAGCAGTTAACCTCTGTTCGCAGTCCCTTAACCAGCAAGCCTTGTTAGAGGCTGTACCAAAGGCATCATGTGGGCACCTTGTCAAACGAGAAGCGAACGGAGAAAGTGCTGACAATGGCTCAAGCAAAAATAGCTGAACCGACAGCATCCTTAAGCACAAGCCGTCACGGTTTTTTAAAGTAGGGCTTGACAGCGATCGATTGAGCAAGTCCCTAGAATTGGGGTGCCTGCGAATGAGGTAACACTCAATGAAACGCTAATCTCAAGTCCAAAAAGTGTCGAGTTTTACGAAGGCTGCGATAAATCGTTTTTCAAGGTTCGCTCCTGGCTTAAATCTATCGGTGCAAATGGGTAGACAGGCTTGACAAATTAGACGATCGCAATTGGATAGAGAAGGCTCATCGTGAAAAGGCTCTGAGAGACAAGTTACTAGGTTGTTATCGTAAAGGTTTTTTTGAGTGAAAAAACGATCAGTAATTTTACTAACCGGAGGTTTTTGGTGAAGATTGGATGAAGCCAACCTGAATTCTGCTCTCGAACTCAGTATGATTTCGGAGTCTTCTGTTATTTCAGTCCTCTTCCCAGATGATATTGGGCATCCGCTCAAAGGCTTCATTGAGGTGACTCTCCCAAAATCGACGAATCTGAGCCAAATACGGAGAATCTGGCTGCAAACAGAGTTCGTGGTGAATTTTGAAGCTGTGGGTCTCATACATCACCAGATTGATCGGCGGCCCGACGGAAATGTTGGATTTCATCGTCGAGTCGATCGACAGCAGCGCACATTTGGCCGCCGCCGCTAAAGGAGTATCGAAGTTGAGAACGCGATCGAGAATCGGTTTGCCATATTTTGCCTCGCCAATTTGCAGAAAAGGGGTTGCTTGAGAGGCTTGGATAAAGTTTCCCTGACTGTAGACCATATAGAGAGCGGGTTCTTCACCTTGCACCTGACCGCCGAGCAAAAAGCTGCATTTAAAGTCGATGTGGTCTTTTTCGAGCCAGGGTCGATCCTGCGTTTGGATCTGCCGCATCTTTTCGCCGACGTAGCGCGCCACTTCATACAGACTGGGCAACGTGTGCAGATTGACTTCTGCTTTGACCTGCAAATCGCGCCGAATCAGCGTCAACACGGACTGAGTGACCGAGAGATTGCCAGAGGTACACAACACAATTATGCGATCGCCCGGCAGCGAAAAGTTAAACAGTTTTTGATGGGTTGACACATAATCGACTCCCGCATTGGTTCGAGAATCAGCGGCCATCACTAAGCCAGCACGGGTGAGAATTCCAAGGCAATAGGTCATTGAGCGTGCGGAAGAATGACAGCCTTTAGATTTTAAGGGGCACTCCTCAAAAGTGAACCCCCAAATTCTAAAGTTGATGGTGACGGTGCCACTAACCCCAATTTCTGAACTAGCCATAATGTCGCTGTCGGGAGTTAGTCGATCGCGAAACTTTAGCCCAAAGATTCCCTGTGTGGTGATTTGAATGTTGCCGCCTTGTACCGCATTTGCAGAAATGTCGCTGTTTTCTAAACCTAAAATGAGCCACCGATATCCAATCGAGCATTTGACCCAAATAGAATGCCGTTGGGATTGACTAAAAACAAGCTGACTGGATTGCTGCTATTAACCGTTTTGATCAAGCCATCGATATTAGAAATATTACTTCCGGTAACTCGACTAAAGATAGTAGAAATATTCGGCGTGTTTACTAAATCGAATGTTGCCGTTCCGCCTGTGGGAATGGAGAAGGTTATAAAGCTGTGAAAGAGATTCGTTTCAGCAGAACTGCCGTTTGTGATGGTGAAGTTATTGCTAGAGGGAGACGTGACGATCGTATTCATCGTGCCATCAGGACATCACTTGCGCCTGAACAGAACTACAGACCAAAAGACCTAATAGGCAATTGAACAGACTCGATCGCATCATTAGAAAATATATCCTCAAGGTGCCCAAACATTCAAGCAATCAAGACTATACTTTCTGGGAGGGTTTTGAAGGAGGCGATCGCCAAAAAATTCCTTTAAAGCTCAATCAACTCTGTTCTCTGTACAAGCAGCTAGCGACTACAATCAAACAGATACGTCTGGCGATGGATGTATTATTGTTGTCCCTAAATAGAAAAGGGTGGTTCACTTGGTCAGGCATTCTATTCGACTCAATCCCCTATCGAGTGCTGCACTTGCGGTTCTGTGCCTCTTTGGGTTTGCCCCTCAGCCCGGAAAAGCGGCCGACGTGACCCTGCAAGTAGGCATTGTGCAACGATTTGGCGACAAAACTAAAGATACGATGACGCTAAAGGTGGCTCCTAGCGATCGCATTACCCTCAAATTTTTGACCAATGGCAAGCCCCAAACCCTCACCACATCCGATCTCAAGCTCGAAACGGTGATGCAGCCTTTATCACAGCCCCAGGTTGAGGAGCGCGTCGTTTTTAGCACCCATCGCAGTTTTGAAACCGCCGAAGATCAGGCCCAACAGTGGCGCGCTCAAGGAATTGAAGTCGAACTAGCGCAACCCGATCGCTGGCAAGTCTGGGCAAAACGTGAAACCTACAATACGCCTTTGTTGAGACGGTTATTACTGCAAAGCCTTCAGGCAAAAGGGATTCAGACGGCCCGCATTGAGAGCAAAATTCTACGTCAGGTGCCGCGTCCGTCCTGGGTGCTCAATGGATTTCGCTACACAAGAGATCTGGTGGATATCTCATCGGGCAATGGGGTGATTCGCGTCGATCGAGAAAAGGACGATCAGCCGAGTCGCGTCTATGCCGGAAGTTTTCGCATTCAACCCAACGCCTATGGCAACTTTACGCTGGTCAATTTTGTACCATTAGAAACCTACTTGCGTGGCGTGGTGCCCCATGAAATCGGCGGCTGGGCCCCTCAGCCTGTGTTGGAGTCTCAAGCCATTCTCGCCCGGACTTATGTGCTGAGAAACCTGCGACGATTTACGACAGACAACTATCAAATTTGTGCCACCACGCAATGTCAGGTTTATTGGGGAATTGATGGAGCGGTGCCTTCGACAGATCAGGCGATCGCTGCTACACGAGGCTTGGTTCTTACCTATCAAAATGAGCTAGTCGATGCCCTGTATTCTTCGACAACGGGAGGCGTGACGGCTGCTTTTAATGACGTTTGGCGAGGCTGGGAGCGCCCTTATCTCAAGTCGTTTGTCGATTCGGTGAGCAACGTTTGGGATCTCAACACTCGCAGTTTGGCAGATGAAAAGAATTTACGGGCATTTATTGCACTCAAAAAAGGTTTCAACGAAGAAGGAACAGAAATGTTTCGCTGGCGGTATGAAAGTACGATCGCTGAAATGAATCAAGATCTGCAAAGGTATTTAAGAAGTGTGCAACATCCTTTGGCAAATTTTGGCACGATTCAACAAGTGCAAGTGACACAACGATCGACCGCTGGACGAGTTCTGAAACTGTCTGTGACAACCGATCGCGGCCGCCTCGACCTCGAAAAAGACGACATTCTTAATGCCTTCGATGCGCCAGCCAGTACGCTGTTTTATCTGGACGGTCTCTACGGCCCAAATAAGACGTTAAAGGGATATGCCTTTGTCGGCGGTGGTTTGGGTCACGCGGTGGGGCTGAGTCAGGTTGGGTCGTATCACCTGGGCAAATTGGGCTGGACAAGCGATCGCATTCTTGGTTTTTACTTTCCAGGCACACAATTGCAGCCGATTAATAACTCGATTACTTTGTGGCGCGATCGCTCAACGTCTGGTCTACAAGGCTAACTTTAATCAGATCGAAGATCACAAATTTTCATGTCAATCTCAAATCCTTTTAAGGGATCAATTCACCAAACTGCAACAATACAAATAGAAAAGTATTGACCTGTACGATCGCTTCAGGAGGTTGAAATGACGACTTCTAATCGATTGAATCAATTACGACAACTGTTTGCATCTGATTCGACAAGCTGGGGATCTTTAACGGTTCTGGCGATCGGCGTTGCGCTGTTAGTGTCTCTGATGGTGGCGTATGCTTACGGTTGGTCACTTTGAGCGTCTTGATACACGCGACCTTTCCATGAGCCGCCTTTGCCCTGCCAGTGACAACGAGCGGAATCTAATGTCATCAGCGTGTAGAGGAAGCCGATCGCAGGCAAACAAAACGCCAACCAAACTGGACAGCGATAAAATCGAATGATTGGCAAATACATCATGCTCATTAATAGATAGGTAAATAAATTGATGAATGCGAAGAGCCACAGTCCAGTAACGAATCCGAAAATGGCACCGATTAAAGGAACGAGATAAACGATCGTCATTCCTATCAGCGTTCCCATTAATAATAGCGGCGAGTAATTTAACTGAGTAAATGCTGTTCTCGCGACCATATTCCAGATTGTTTCTAATGAATCGTAGGGACGTAGGCTGTGAGCGGATTCGGTCAATCCCAGCCAGATGCGTTTAGACCCGCTTAACTTGATCACTTGAGCCAGCGCACAATCATCAATCAACGCCTGCCTGATCGCTTGAATTCCGCCAATCCGCACCATTGCCTCCCGCCGAATTAGACTACAGCCACCCGCCGCCCCAGCCGTTTTATTATCAGGCTGATTGATCCATCTAAACGGGTAAAGTTTTTCAAAAAAGAAGACAAAAGCTGGAATTAACAGTTGCTCCCAGACACTTTGACAGCGCAGCCGTACCATGAGAGAAACTAACTCACGATCGTCGCTCTCCGCCTTGTCTATTAGTTGTTGAAGATTGGTGCGATCGTGTTCAATATCTGCGTCTGTGAGCAAAAAATAATCGGGCTGCAAAGTCATCGCTTTCTGAATGCCCTGATCCAATGCCCAAAGCTTTCCTGTCCATCCAGTTGGCAACGGTGCGGCTGAGAGAATTTGTAGCTGGTCGGATTTTCCTAATGTTGCTGCCGTTTCCCTGGCGACATCTGCTGTGCCGTCGGTGCTGTGGTCGTCTACCAAAAAGATTTGAAGCGAACCGGAATAGTCTTGAGTCAGGAGCGATCGCAGCGTCGCCGACAACAAATCTGCCTCATTGCGAGCGGGAATAATCACACAAACAGACGGGCGTGAGGCTTGAGGTGTGAGGTGTGAGGCGTGTAGACGCTGATCGGTGCGCCAAAACTGACCTCGAAAACAAAGCAGGTAAATCCAGATAGTTAGAGACGATAGGGCTAGTCCGATTAGGCTCATCACACGCTTTCTCAAGTCAGAGGTTTGTGCATTTTCTCACATCTCGATTTTGTTTGCGGCCTGCTCAAGCTTCTATCTGAAAGTTGTTTGCGGGGGGCCGACTTAATTTTGACTTAATGATGACACGATCGCAGTCACGAGCATTATGATACCTGCTGTCACAAACAAACCTGTCAGATTAATTTCTAATAGCACTCCAGAAATCGCTTGAGAAAACGGATCGAGTGCAACCGATGCAAACATCACTAAACTCATCATTCGTCCCTGCATGGGAGTTGAGGCTTGCTGCTGTAGCCAGGTTAGTCCCAATACCCCAACCATGCCACCGCCTACGCCCATTAGCGCAATTACACCTGCCGCCATCCAAGCTTGTTGCACAAATCCTAGAGCAATTAGCCCGGCCCCCAGGGCGTGAGCAAGCAGAACTAGCGGTGTTTTCAGGTTCTTAATCGCGCTCAGTTGACTGGCAACAAAGACTCCTAATAAGGCTCCGATGCCATAGGCAGATTGTAAGTAGCCAAATGTAGTCGCACTACCGCCAAACCTCATCGCAACTAACTCAGCAACCCCAATCACCATCGGCCCCAAAACTGCAAAGTTAATCATTGCAATCATCTGCAAGCTCACACGAACGGCTGGTTGTCTCCAGGCATAGCGCAACCCTTCGATGATTTCTCCAGGTAAGGTAGCTGTACTAGCGTTGACAGAACCAGATCGCTCCTTAGTTTGAATCAATGAAATAAACCCACTGCCGATCGCAAATAACACGGTGTTGATGACAAGCGCGATCGAGAGACCTAACGTTCCGATAATAATTCCGGCTACAGCAGGGCCGATCACATTGGTAATTTGTTCACTCCCTTGCATCCAGGCGTTGGCTTGTCCTAATTGAGGTTTGCTCACCAACTGAGGCAATAGGGCAAGCATCGCGGGATACAGAAAAGCTTCTGACAAACCAAACAAAGCTGCAATCAGAATCACTGCATTGAGTTGGAAGGCATTCAGAAAAAGCAGCCCTGTCATCGCTCCAATCAACATTGTATTGACTAACGCAGCAATAGCAGCAACAGAATTAGTTGGCAGGCGATCGCTCATTGCTCCGCCCACCAGCATAAAGAGTCCGCGTGGAATTGCCGCCGCCATCAACACAGTTCCGATCGCATATCCTGAACCCGTTTTTTGTAGAACTAACCAGGTCAATGACACCAAGAAAAACTGAGATGCACAGAGGATCAGAGTTTGTCCTAACCAAAGCCAGCGAAAGTTAGGTCGTTGTAATGCAGAACGCAGCATGATTGACCTCACCACAACAAATCATTGATCAATCCATAGAAACCAGCGAAGTTGATTTTGCTGACTGCCCTCATGCATCGGATCTTTGCCTGAACACGGTTTACACCTGATGAGCAAAGTAGATTGAGTGGCGCGATCGCGACTGTGATCCAGGGAGAAAGTTTGTAGCGCAGAAAGCGAACCCAAACATAGCCCGATCGCATGAAACAGAATCTCATCATTGGCTCAAAAAGGTGTGATTTAGAACATTCAAGAGCGTGAAAGGTTTAAGCTTTTTTAGCATCAGTTTGAGCAGGTTTTCCGCTGCGTTGTTCTCCACTTTTGCCCCCAATTTTGGGGGACTTTCAGATAAGAGTTTTGGCTCAAAATTTCTCACGGATAGTTACTGTTCTTTTAGCACGACTTGAATGCCATGCTTGGGGCGCAAAGTAATCGAAGGTTGAAGCTCGATCGCCTGATCGGAAACCAACGCTAGCTGAAACTTTTGGGCGATCGTCGCTAAAATTAACGCTGCCTCCATGAGCGCAAAATTCTTGCCAATACAAACACGCGGGCCGTCACCAAACGGGAAGTAAACGCCACGAGGTAGTTTTTTCTCCAGGTCATCTGCCCATCGCTCAGGAGTAAACTTTTCTGGATTGCCGAAGTAGCGAGGATCGCGGTGCATTACCCACTGACTACAAATCAACGTCGTGCCTTTTGGAATCAAATAGCCGCCAATTTCACAATCTTGAGTGGCCTCTCGACTGACATCAGTAGCCGGGGGATAAAGTCGCATTGCCTCTTTGATCACGCTGTTTGTGTAGGACAACTGGGGCAGATCAGCGATCGTCGGTGTGCGCCCATCTAGCACTCTTTTTAACTCCTGGGTTAGTTTAGTTCGCACTTCAGGATGTTGGCTCAATAGCATCCATGTCCAGGACAGTGTGTTAGCGGTGGTTTCATGTCCTGCCAAGATCATTGTGGCCACTTCATCGCGCAGTTGGCGATCGCTCATCCGACTCCCATCGTCGGCATCTTGTATCTGCATCAACATTCCTAGTAGATCGTCACTGTCTGTTTTGTTAATCCGGCGGCGGTGGATCATTGCATAAACGGTTTCATCTAGAAGCGCGATCGCATTCTGGTAGCGGCGATCGGCATCCGGCTCCTGTGTTGTGGCCCAGTTCATGGCAGCATCGAGGGCGTGAGCGACCTGCTTGGCTTCACTATCAGTCACGTCTTGATCAAAGATCGTCTTCATGACAATGTTGAGGGTGAGGCGCATCATTTCGTCATGCACATCCAAAACCTTGTCTTTGTGCCAGATTTGCAGCATTTGTTGAGTGTAGTTGACCATCACAGACCCATAGTTCTCAATGCGTTGCTGATGAAATACAGGTTGGATCAGCCGTCGCTGTCGTTGCCAAAAATCTCCTTCGCTAGTAAGTAACCCGTTACCGATCAATCCCGACAAACTTTGTAAGTCCTGAGCCTTGATAAATAGCAGTCGATCTTTGAGAACTTCGGTAATGTGCTCTGGGTTGGTGAGCAAGCAAAATAGTTCGCCACATTCAAACTGTAAGGGGACAATCTCCCCAAATTCACGCGCACAGCGAGTCATAAAACTCAGAGGATCTCGGCTGTACTCCATCAGGGCAGCAGAAACTTCAGGACTGGGCAAAGTGAGCAAAGTTTGGGCCATTGTGATTTCTCCAAAACGATTTTTCCAGAACACAATCAGTCAGCGTGAATTCGACCTCTCATACCAAATTGATCTTTGAGTGCTACAGATCTTGGAGAGCAACCTAAATCCCCGACTTGTGGAGGACTTCAAGCTAAAGAAGTCTCGGATTCTCAAAGTCCCCCAGAATGGGGGATTTAGGGGGCGAAGCAACCAGGCAATCATCGATCTTATTCAATTCACGATCCTAAACCGGAGGGATTGGTCGGATTCACATCGAGGTTAAAATATGAGTAGAACTCACTTTTCTAAAATACGAGTAATCCTCATGTTTTGTCAAGAAGAATGTGAGTAATCCTCATGTTTGTTTAGAGAAGGAAGCAATCGCCATGTCCGCAGATTCATCAAAGCCCTCTGGAATGCGGCGACAGCCTCGACAAGCCCGCAGCCAGGAGCGAGTCAACCATATTTTGGATGTGGCAGAACAGTTGTTTATCTCTGAAGGCTACGAGGCGACGACGACAAATGCGATCGCTACTCGTGCCAAAGTCTCGATCGGGTCGCTCTACCAGTTTTTCCCCGACAAAGCCGCCATTCTGCACGCCTTAGCGATACGCTACACAGAACTGCTCCACCAACAATTTATGGCACTCCACACGGCTGAGATTTTCAGTTTGCCCCTCTCAACTTATGTAGATCAGGTGATTGACACGACAAATCAATTTTTCACTCAACATCCGGGCTATCACGCCATCTTTATGCAGGCACAGGGAACGATGCCAGATCTAGCCGCGATCGAAGAAGCCGCCGATACCCAATATATCCAGGATTTAGCCGCCTTCTTTGCCCAATATGACTCGCGGTTAGACTCGGCTGATTGTCAAGCGATCGCCTATGTGTTGGTGAAAGCGATCGGCACCCTGCTGTGGTTGTCCCTTAGTCAAGAAGAAACCTTCCGACAACGCCTGGTATTGGAAACAAAGCGATTGATGTTGAGCTATTTACAAAGCTATTTTCCAACGCACGAGAGATCACCTGATATCCACCCAATACCCCTACCGGACGGTAACCTCCATCGTTCTTGATCCCCGATTCATCCACCCCCTACACCCTACACCCCACGCCCACTTTGCAGTATATTTAGCACAGAGAGTTCTCCAAAACAGCACTATGGCATTCATTCGATTAGAAGAAAACCTCTCGGTCAACACGCAATACATCATCAAGGTGAAGTGGAAGAGCAACCCTGAAACTGATGAACTTTCGGCAACGGTCTTTTTGGCGATCGATGACAAAAACGCTGTCGTCACCACGCGAGGAGAGTCCGCTTTAAATCTTTGGGATGCCCTCCACGCTAACGAAGACCCACCCAGTAGCGGTTTGCCCATCTCAAAGGTGACTCTAAAATCGGTGCGGCGCGGTTGGTAGGGGTTGGTAGTGCTTTGTCATCTAGATCCTCGATTTCTTAACGAAGTCGGGGATTTTTGACTTGATAATGGTTCAAAAGATGTTGAGTGTGAACGGGTGTCGGAATGCAAACACAAAGTACAGCAACAGTTTCTCAGCTTGAAGGGGCGATCGCTGCCAGCCAAAATTATCTGCTTTCTACCCAAAATTCTGCTGGTTACTGGTGGGCCGAGCTTGAATCGAATGTGACGATGACCGCCGAGGTGGTGCTGCTTCACAAAATTTGGGGCACCGATCGCACTCGTCCGATGCACAAGGCAGAGAAGTATTTGCGATCGCAACAGCGAGATCACGGCGGCTGGGAACTGTATTACGGCGATGGCGGCGAACTCAGCACCACGGTCGAAGCGTATATGGCGCTCAAATTGTTGGGGGTGTCTGTCAATGATCCGGGGATGGTCAAGGCGCGATCGTTTATCTTGGCGCGGGGCGGTGTGACCAAAACTCGAATTTTTACCAAGTTTCATTTGGGGCTGATTGGCTGTTATGACTGGCGCGGGTTGCCGTCGATTCCGCCGTGGGTGATGTTGTTGCCGTCTTTTTTGCCTGTGAATATCTACGAGATGTCGAGTTGGGCGCGAGGCAGTACCGTCCCGTTGTTGGTGGTGTTTGACAAAAAGCCCATATTCATCACGCAGCCGACGATTACCTTAGATGAATTGTATGTAGAAGGCATCACAAACGCTAAATTTGAACTGCCGCGAAATGATGACTGGTCAGATGGGTTTGTCGAATTAGACAAGGCGTTCAAACTAGCCGAAACGTGGAATCTAGTTCCCTTTCGAGAAGAAGGGCTTCGCGCCGCAGAACAATGGATTCTCGAACGTCAAGAAGCTTCTGGTGACTGGGGTGGCATCATTCCCGCTATGTTGAATTCTCTATTAGCGCTGCGTTGTCTGGGATATGACGCATCTGATCCCATTGTTGAACGGGGACTCCAAGCCGTAGATCGCTTTTGCATTGAGTCTGATGATCTCTATCGCGTTCAGCCCTGTGTTTCTCCTGTTTGGGATACGGCGTTGGTAATGCGATCGCTGGTCGATTCGGGTCTTTCTGCCAATCATTCGGCATTAGTCAAAGGCGGCGAATGGCTCCTTCAAAAGCAGATTCTTGACTATGGGGATTGGGCTGTCAAAAACGCACAGGGTAAGCCGGGAGCCTGGGCCTTTGAGTTTGAAAACCGCTTTTATCCTGATGTAGACGATTCTGCTGTGGTCGTGATGGCGCTTGATGCGGTGCAGTTGCCCCAGGAAGACTTAAAACAGCGAGCCATCGATCGGGCTGTCAACTGGATCGCCACCATGCAGTGCAAACCCGGCGGATGGGCGGCCTTCGACCTCGACAACGATCAAGACTGGCTCAACGCCATCCCCTACGGCGACCTAAAGGCAATGATCGACCCCAACACTGCCGATGTCACCGCACGAGTCCTAGAAATGGTCGGCCAACTCCAAAAAGCCCCCTCCTTCACGCCTCACGCCTCACGCCTCACGCCTCACTTCCTCGATCGCGCCCTCTCCTACCTGCTACAACAACAAGAATCTGATGGCTCATGGTTTGGCCGCTGGGGCGTGAACTACATTTATGGAACAAGTGGCGCTTTAGCTGCCCTTTCGACAATGGCACCTAGGGAACGGTTGAGCCTTGAGCGAGGCGCAAATTGGCTAGTGAGTGTCCAAAATTTTGATGGCGGCTGGGGCGAAACCTGCGAGAGCTACAAGAATCCGTCACTTAAAGGAATGGGCAACAGCACAGCCTCACAGACCGCCTGGGCGGTGATCGGATTGTTAGCGGTTGGAGAAGCAACAGGACAGTTTAGTTGGGCAGCCCTCGATAGAGGCATCTACTATCTAATCTCTACCCAACAATCAGACGGCACCTGGGACGAAAGCGACTTTACGGGCACAGGCTTTCCGGGTCACTTTTACCTCAAATACCATCTCTATCAACAACACTTTCCGCTCACTGCTCTAGGACGCTATCAGAGAAGTCTTGTGAGCCATTTCAGCGATCGTACAGTCCGCAAATAAAGATTTCTAGTTAGGAACGAGGATTAAAGAATAGACTTCCTGTATGAATACCTGGCGATTGAAATCGCTGCTATCAGAACAAAGTCCACCTCCGTGGACTAACGGTTAAAATCGCCTCTTTAGTGTGCGAAGGCACACTTTGCTCTTGTAGCCCCGACTTTAGTCGGAGGGCATCTATGATTCGTGCAGGAAGTCTAATATCGAATTTGTAGAGTGCGTTTCTCGTGGCTCAACACAGGGAGCATCCCAATTGTGCAAAATCTCGGATTGCCCTCCTCACGCAGTGGGGCGAGAGCTTTGCCAGCCCATCTCCCCAGGAAGAAGGGAGCCAGATCAGATCTCTTGTTCCGCTTCCTTGGGGAGAGGGTTAGGGTGAGGACAGAAAAACTGTGCTACACAAGAGTAGCGGCTGACTGATGAAAGCTTTAAAACTTCGATCTATCACTGGCTGGCAAGTAGAGTTTGCGCTAGAAAGTCGCTTTTGCAGCTAATCGTTACGCAAAAAAGAACTTAACAACTAAGCTTTGGTTTTGAAATCTGTCAGACGGAGCGAGGTTACTTGTTTAACACTGCTTCTTTCAATGTTGCGACCTTACCTAGCACTGTACTAACATCTTCTGGAGACACTCCCTTTGCTTTGTTGTAAGTTTAGTAGATTGAAAATAACTATCTCTCTAGTAGCAATACTTCGGACAAATTTTGAGCAGATTTTCAGGTTCAAACCCTGATTCGCTCGTGGGACAGGATCTTATTTTCAAAGTCAGGAATAGAGCCAACTTTGAAAAATAGCTCAATGCTGGAACTGTAATTCCTGAGAGCCTTTTGGGGTCGTTCAAAAAACTGTCCGGACTATTGTAGTAGGTGACGAGCATTAAGATCCCCCTAGCCCCCCTTAAAAAGGCTACTGTGTACACACAAGTTGATTGATCCGTCATTGCCGAGACCCTTCGCCCCCTAAATCCCCCAAAATTGGGGGACTTTGAATGCTAGGCAATCTCTCTGGGTCAAAGTCCCCCAGATTGGGGAATTCAGGGGGCTGAAGCCGATTGAAACGAAGCGATTCCGGGCTTGTGTGTACACGGTAGCTTAAAAAGGGAGGGATCTGGATTCAAAGCCCTCCGAGTTAACATCAATTAGTAGCACTGTCGAGCAGGGACTGTTGTCTAGTTAGGCGGATTCTTGCACGATCGACAGAATACTAAATTGGAACCCATCCTCATCAATATGTCATGCTAAAAACTCTAAATTCAGTTCGGTGGAATAAGTTAGAACACGCTTATGGTAAAGCGAATGATGTACCGCAACTGATTCGAGATTTGACTTCTAGCAGTGCAACAGTTCGCGAACAAGCATTGTCGGCATTGTATGGCAATCTCTGGCATCAAGGCACTGTTTTTGAAGCGACCGCTTACGCCGTACCATTTTTGATTGAGCTACTAGAACAGCCAACCGTTGAAGATAAACAAGCAATATTGATCTATCTCAGTGACTTAGCCCAGGGCAGTTCCTACGCAGATGTTCATCAAGATAGTCTCCTTCTCCAAACTCAGCGAGATACCGCAAAATTTCAGGAGCAGATGCGGCGAGAACTCGATTGGGTGCGTTTGACTCGCGACGAAGTGCAGAAGGGATGCCCGATCTATGCCCAATTGCTCACCCACAAGCTTTCTGTTGTTCAAGCGGCGGCGGCTTACTTACCAATGCGGTTGAGATTCTACGAGCTTATGGCTTGCCTCAGAGGCCAGAACGACTCCAGGCGTTTCTAGACGGACATCTGACCCCCCAAGATTCAGCCTGGTCTACGACTTCATTGGCATCACATTCCTGAGTAAGGCGATAAGGCTAAAGTTTGCGTCAGATCACTCAAAAGGACGCGATCGCAGAGATTAAACAGTTCTACGTCAGTCTGGGCCCGTCTCATCAAATGTAGGAAGTGACCTTCGGCATCAACACTCAGAGCAATGTAGTTGAGAAACATTTTGAGGTAGCCAACGCGCGATCGCACAGGAAACCGCGCCGATGTAGGACTTTGCCACAACCGATCAATATAAGTACGAACTTCGACAAAAGGAACAGGTGTAATTAGCTCTCCCCGCAAAGCCTGACGAATTTGACTAAAAATCCAGGGATTCCCGATCGCCCAGCGGCCGACCATTACCCCAGCCGCACCTGTCTGCGCCAGCACTTCAAGGGCAGTTTTTGCAGAATAAATATTGCCATTGGCCAACACAGGACAATTGACCCGTCTAACTGCTTCCGCAATCAGGTCATAGTTCACGCTCCCGTGGTACATCTCTTTGACTGTGCGACCATGCAGACTCAGCAAATCAATGTGGTGTTGATTGATCAGATCAAGTATTTTGTAGAAGGTGTCTGTATTGTCAAAGCCGACCCGCATCTTGACGGTTAAGGGTCGATCGCTCACAGTCTGCCGTAGTTCTCCCAAAATCCGACCCACTTTCTCCGGTTCTCGCAGCAGTCCGCCTCCCACATTTTTGCGATAGATTCTGGGTGCGGGACAGCCCATATTCAGGTCAACGCCAGCAATGTTATGGCGACAAAGTTCCTGAGCCGTTCTAACCAGATCTGGAATGCTCTCACCAATCATTTGAGCAAACACAGGGCGACCCGTATCATTTTCGGTGATCGATGCCAGAATGTTGCGATTGAGCCGTGAAGTGTCGTTGACGCGAAAGTACTCGGTGAAGAAATAGTCGGGCCTGCCATACTGAGCAATGACTTTCATAAACCAGAGATTTGTCACATCTTGCATGGGCGCAAGCGCAGTGAGCGGGTGATCTGGATACAGCGATCGAGGAAGCGATACCTGAGACATAGAGATTTCAGCGATCGCCCTGTGTAGACAGCGAGCAACCAGACACCACTCTAGCAAAAAACGGCTACTCTCCCTGGGGATTCGTGATCAGCCGTATAGTTGAAAACTGCTGTATTAATTCTTTTTTTATGCACCCGCTAGTTTCAATTGCACCGCTACAGAGGCTTCCGGCAGGCGTGATTGAGGGAGCATCCCAATTGTGTAGCACAGTCTTTCTGCCCTCACCATTTCTATTCCCGCAGGAACTTGCGAAGCAAATTGTCAGCCAGAATGAGGAGTTGTTGAATTCTCAATCCTAAGTTAAGTGGCATTCCCTTAAAATAAAAGTATTGCCGCTTCTCCCCAAGGACACCTTTGATTCAAGCTGAGACTCTCGAACTGTTGGAATGGTCACGCCTCTGTCAGCACCTGTCCACGTTTGCTGCGACGAAGTTGGGCACGATCGCCGCTCGTCAGCTAAAAATTCCGACTAGCCGCGACGAAACGCTGACCTTACTGGCTCAAACTCAAGAAATCTACAATCTCGAAAGTCGTCAGTCTCTAAGCTTTGACGGCATCGAAGACATCGGGGAGGCACTCGAACGGGCCGCCCTACAAGGAATTTTGTCAGGCGCAGAACTGTTAGCGATCGCCAAAACGTTAGCGGGTGCCCGAAGCCTGAGACGCACGATCGACAATCAGACCGACGTTCCGGTATTGACCGATCTGATTTCTGAACTGCGAACCTATCCCGACCTTGAGCAAGAAATTTATCGCTGCATCAACGACGACGGCAAAGTTAGCGAACGGGCCAGCACCAAACTTGCCGAGATTCGCAGCAAACAAAAACAAGGGCGCGATCGCGTCTACGAGGTGCTGCAAAAAATTCTCCAGCGTCAGTCGGGGGCGGTGCAAGAACAGATCATCACACAGCGAGACGGACGATTTGTCATTCCAGTCAAAGCGCCACAAAAGGATGCAATTCCCGGTATTGTGCATGATGTCTCGATGAGTGGGGCGACGCTTTACATTGAGCCAAATTCTACTGTCCAACTCAACAACCAACTGCGCCAACTTCAGCGCCAAGAACAAGTTGAAGAAGAGATTATTCGTCGCCTGTTGACGGAGAAGGTGGCCGCCGTCCAGGATGATTTAGAACGGTTACTAGCGATTTGTACTACGCTCGATCTAGCAACGAGTCGCGCCCGGTATAGCTTGTGGCTAGGAGCCAATCCGCCCAGATTTATTGACTACTCAGCCGAAGCGCCGTCTCAAAATTCTCCCTCGATCGTGCTTCGTCAACTGCGTCACCCGCTTCTCGTCTGGCAACAACAGCATGAACAGGGGCGATCGGTCATTCCCACAGATCTGATCATTCAGCCTCAAATTCGAGTCGTCGCCATCACGGGCCCAAATACCGGAGGCAAAACGGTGACCCTGAAAACTCTGGGATTGGCTGTTTTGATGGCAAAAGTGGGACTGTTTGTTCCGGCGAGAGAGCCTGTCGAGTTGCCCTGGTTTGAGCAAGTTTTGGCAGACATCGGCGACGAACAATCTCTAGAGCAAAGCCTTTCTACGTTTTCGGGACACATTCGCCGCATTAGTCGGATTCTAAATGCGTTGGGGAGTGAAGAGGGTGAGGAGAGAGGAGGGAGGAGAGAGGAGAGAGAAGGGAGGAGGGAGGAGTCAGAAGAAGATTCATCCAATGAGTCAGATCTTGAAACTCAATCTTCAGAATTCGATTCACAACCTCAAAATTCAGAACCCCACCCCTCATCCCTCATCCCTCATCCCTCATCCCTTTCTAACTCCCTTGTTTTACTGGATGAAGTAGGAGCTGGAACTGATCCGTCTGAGGGGAGTGCTTTAGCGATCGCGCTTCTTAAATTCCTTGCTGACCATGCTGCTTTGACGATCGCAACCACTCACTTTGGCGAACTAAAAGCTCTGAAGTATGAAGACGATCGCTTTGAGAATGCTTCTGTAGAGTTTGATGATGTGTCTCTTTCGCCGACTTATCGGCTGCTCTGGGGAATTCCGGGACGATCGAATGCGCTGACGATCGCGCGACGGTTGGGACTCAATGCCGAAGTTGTGAAGCAGGCTCAAGCCAATGTGGGCGGCGCTTCTGAGGATGTCAATCAGGTGATCGCTGGACTAGAAGCACAGCGCAAACGTCAGGAAACCAAAGCCCAAGAAGCAACTAAACTTCTAGAAAGTGCAGAGCGGTTGTATCAACAAGTGTCTGAAAAAGCCGCCAACCTACAAGAACGAGAACGCAATCTGCAACTGGCTCAAGAAAAAGCGGTTCAGGATGCGATCGCGCAAGCCAAGTCTGAAATTGCCAAAGTGATCAAGCAACTGCAAAAGGGCGATGTCACGGCTCAAGACGCTCAACAAGCTACTGACGCGCTTAACCAAATTTCAGACAAACATTTACCCACGAGACAGGCAAAACCCAAACCAGACTACCGTCCCAAAGTGGGCGATCGCATTCGCATTCCTCGCCTCAATCAGACGGCTGAAGTTCTCAACATTGCAGACGACGACGAACTGACGGTGCGCTTTGGCATCATGAAGATGACGGTTCCCATGCAGGAAATCGAGTCCCTGACGGGTGAAAAACCGCCCAAACCAGAACCCGTCGAAAAACAGCCCAAATCGAAACCTCAACCCGTTGTTGAAGCCCAACCCGCACCGCTGATCCGCACCTCTCGCAATACGATCGACATTCGCGGCAGTCGGGTCGCCGATGCGGAGCCGATTTTAGAAAAGGCACTCTCTGAATCCGATCGCGCCATCTGGATCATTCACGGTCACGGCACTGGGAAACTTCGTCAAGGCGTTCATGCTTTTTTGCAGCAGCATCCTCGTGTCAAACGATATGAACTGGCAGAACAAAACGATGGGGGAACAGGGGTGACGATCGCTTACACCGCTTAAAATCCTCGATTAGACGACTCCAAAGATTTGCGAGACGAAGTTTGATGAATACATGAAGTTTCAGTAGAAACACGAACAAAGCAATAAAGGTTGAATTGCTTCTTGTCTTTAACCTCCAAAGTCAATCAGCAGGCATATTTCACCTTTTTTGCTAAATTTTTGTGGATTTGTCAAGACTACAATTGCCCAAGCTAGTTCCGTATATTCATTGAGTTTTATTTAAACTTCTAGTGAATTTTAGAGGGGTTACTTACGTGCATCTCAGAGAGGATGGTAAGTTAAAAACCACAACAGCAATTTGGCCCAAAGGGATGATAATTTTTCTCAAAATTCTGCCTGCTGTGGATTGGAGATCTATGGTCTGTAAAAAGACGGTCTGTGAAAAGACAGTCTGTGAAAAGACACGGTTCAAATTTAGATTCTGCTGTGTTAGCCCCGACAAGTTTAATCTAAGACTTCTTCTCTACTAAGGTATTGACTAACACCCCAGCCATTTTGTTGAAGTCAATTCTTTTAAATGGCTTGCCCCCTGGGACTTTGAGACATAACCGTTGCCCCTTCAACAAGTTGGCCCCAAGCGCGTTCTGTAAGCATTAGGGTTCATTCACGACAACTCTGTTTCGCGAGGCAATCTTGAAGAGACATGAATTTGATGAAATCTTTCGCAGCGGTTGTTAATCCAAGCAGCCCCCTAAATCCCCCACGAGTGAGGGACTTTGAA
>NZ_JBJPHU010000009.1:0-117077 GCF_052939515.1 Phormidesmis sp. 146-33 | reverse complement strand
ACTCGCTTGCCTTCATCATCTCACAGATTTTATGGTTTTCGGATAGGCCCTTAGTCCGATGGATGGGTGCGTTTCCAAATCAATTGAGTTGCCTAACCGTTTTTTGTATGGTGGTGGAGCGCGATCATGCCAAACACGACCCAAAATCCTCCGGTTGCACTTTCCCGCAATCCAGCTTGCGCTCATCGATCAATCGAGTTTGTATGCAGAACGAATGGCTTCTGAGAATAACTCATCTACGATCGAACTCATGAATGACAAGGAACAACGGCATCGCTGATCGTTCCAATCAAAATTAGATGAATGATAGAAATTTGATATGGCTGTAAATCGTTTCATCGGAATCACTGGATTGGGTTCAAGGTGGATCTGCGATCGTGCAACTAAACTGTCGGTACATCATTTGATGGTTACAAAGGAGACTATGTATGAAATTGCTACCGATGTTTGTTGCCGCCTTAAACACATTGGCGGTTTTTCCAGGATTTACATACTCGGCGTTTGCCCTTCACCCAGTCCCAAGCTTCTAATGGAAATATGCGAATTCGACTGAAGTGAGAGAACAGTGACACAACAGACGTGGAAATCGGTCAGGATACTGTGAAGGCTTGGAAAACCATCTTTAAGCCAAACGTTTGACTTAGGGCAATGCGAACGACAACAGTTTTTCGACCACTAGAATGTTTTTGCGACACAACTGTCTTTTGTAGTTTTGACCAAGCTGCCGATATGCAGACGGGTTAGCGTTTCAAGATTTTGTTGAGCTTATCGATGCGACCGCATGAATTTGAACTTTTGTAACAGTTGTAGGGAAATATTACCCGGTGTCGAGATGTAAGTAAGGGCTGAAGCTAGTGTAAAACTTTTCAGAAGTTTTGAGAAAAAGCACGCTCAGAGATGCATAAACTAGACGGTTCAACGTGAGAAGTAACAACGGACTGACATCTACTGTTATGAGGTCATGCTTATGCCAGACATCACTGCCTTAATTGACGAAAATTTAGAGCGGATGCAAGTGCTTTCTCAAGAAGCAGACACTGCCTTGAGCGAAGTGAATCAGCTAGAACAGCTTGCAACTGGCTTAGTGGAAAACCTCGCTGAGAAAGAACAAGCAGTGTTCTCAGGGTTTGAAACGATCGGCAATCAGCTAGCGGAGTTGGATCAGAAGCTGGAGACGGAGCTACAAACGACGAAAGAAGATCTCGGTGAGCTACGACAAAAGGCGGAAGGACTTGAGAATCAGCTTGAACAATTTGCCAATCAGGTTCAAACTCAGTTGGGCGACTTAAAAAGCCGCGCAGAAGAAATGCTGACGGAGGTTGAGTCGAAAGCAGGGGAGATTCAACAAGATTTGGATCAGTTGACTCAACAGGCGCAAGGATTTGAAGCGGATGTAGATGGTTTAGAAGATGAGGCGGTTCAGGGTGTTGAGGAATTGGGGAACACCGTTGAAACCGCTAAAAACGAATTTGAAGGTCGCAGAACTAACTTAATGGAAGGATTTAACTCGCTCTCGCAAGAAGTGGGCGAAAAGCTGCAAACCTTACAGCAGGATTTTGACCATCTAGTGCAAGAAAGCAGCACTCAACTAAGCCAGATAGATACAGCGCTAACCACGTCTGCTAATGAGGCGATGACTGCAATTCAAGAGAAGTTTAACGAGATTGGCGGCGAAATTACGACTTCTGCCCAGAAGTTAGCGACGGCTCTTGCCAACACGGGTGAGACGGGAACTGACGACTGTGAGCGCATGAATGACAAGTTTGGGGAAGTGATCGATCGCGCTGGTGATGCAGTTTCTGTGATTCAAGAAATCGTGCCAGTGTTGGAAGCCGTTGAAGAAGAACTCGGTTAACCCTTTAGTTTGAAAGGAGATGAGTAATGTCAGAAGTTGTAGAGCTTAATCAGAACGTTGAGGAAACTGTTGAGAGTTTGGAGCGATTGTCGGGTGTGCTTGAGCAAGTCTCCACACAGTTAAAAGATGCGTGTTCGGAGGTGGAATCGGAGAGCGATGCCCTAAGTCAGGGGAATGAAATCGAAGCTCATCTGGACGCGCTAGAGCAGAGTTTGCAGCAGGCAGAGGACACGCTAGAAGGGGCGGAGTCGGAAGTCATTCAGGAGTTGGATGAGTGGCAGCAAGCGGTGACGGAAGCTACGAATGGATTGGAGGAAGCGGGAGGTGCGATCGACGAACTCCAAGAGGGGTTTCAAGAAGTGGCAAATGCTATCCCAGAATTTGAGGCAGAAGCCGCCGAAGTAGAGCAAGCACTGGCTCAGACAGCAGATGCAATTAGTCAACTAGAGGATGCGCTGACCCAATCGATCGAGGAGACACGGCAGGCATTTCAAACCTTAGATCAGGGGCTTGCGGAGTTTCAGCAGCAAGTTGAGCCATTGTCAGAACTGGACAGCGATCTAGATGAGTTAATTAGCGATATGACTGAAACTCATCGGGAGGAAATTGAAACAGGCTTCAGTGAACTCAGTGAAGATCTGCGTCAAGAGCAAGCCAGCGAAATTCAAACGACGGCTGATAGTTGCGAAACCAGTCTGAGAGAACAGTTTGAAGCGTTCAGCAAAGAAGCCGAAGAATTAGCTGATCAGTACGAGCAGGATGTTTCAGAGGTGATTTCTGACCTTGCGGATGAGTGCGAGAACGAGTTTAAAACCAGGATTGAAGAGGCTGTGAATGATGTTGCAGACAGTGCAACTGATGAACTAATCAGCGAAGTGAACGAAGCTAATACTTCATTTGAGGATGGCTTGTCTGTCGCGAATGAGATCAAACCGATCGTTCATGACATCGTTACGGCCGGAAATGTTTTAGTGGCTGCTGATGAAATGGTTAAAGAGATGGTTGGTTAAGCGATCGTTGTGAGTTGAGTAGCGATCGTGCCAGTTCAGTGTTGTCTACTTCAGTAAAACATCATGAGTGCAGCAGATTTAATGGCTCGAATCGATGCAGCTAGAAACCGTCAGCAGTCAGCTAGGGATCAGTTGACTGGAATTGGTGGAGCTTTCATAGGCATCGGCATAGTAAACGAGGTAGGAATATGGATGTCATCCAATTCAACTAGTCATCCTACATACGTCGAAAGGAGTGACTCTAACAGAATAAGCAGCCGGAACAGAAGAACGTTCATGGATGAACAACGCAGGATCATCCAAAATGATCCCCTTCATCCATTGAGGCGTCTTCTGAACGATCAAGGTGAATGGCGTGGTAGAGATTATGGACGACCTTCAGAGCATACGGTAGGTCAACAGGCAGGTCACCTCACAAGTCGCCACGGTCTTCAAGATGGCGAGCTAGAAAGATTCGCTGTGGAGGATGGATATCTTAACCAAACTGATGCTTATGGACCATCTGGAGAGTCGGGAGGAGTCATCCTGGACAAAACAGCTCTAGACATTGGAGGTGTTCCCGTTGAGGCGCGAACTGCAAGGATGTACGCAGAGCTTGGTTACATTGATGAAAGTGTAGTCAGAAATGCACCAACACATCCAGGATGGAATGCACCGAGATCCCTTTTTGATGAGGTACCTGCGACACAAGCTACGAACATTGCTGAGGGTGGTCTTACAAGAGTCCAAGGAGCGGGCAGAGCTTTAGGATTGCTTGGCGTAGGTTTAGATGCCTATAGCCTTTATGAGGCTTATGAGGCTGATGGTGGCAGATTTGGAGAAGAATTTAAGACAACGGCAGGGGGTGTTGTGGGAGGTATAGCAGGAGGCGCTGCAATGGGTGCGGCAATCGGCACTCTCGTTCCTGTTCCTATCGTTGGCACAGTAATTGGTGGACTCATCGGAGGAATTTTAGGCAGTATGGCTGGTGAAACAATTGGTGAAGCACTCTAACTGTATTAGAAAACGGAATCAACAAAAGGAGTAAATTCCATGAATCGACAACTTGAAATCAACCAAATTGAGTTCGTATTAGCTGGTGAAGAAAGGAGTGAAATCGGACTAGACCTACAAACTCTCAAAAGCAAAGGAGTTATTCCTTATGATTGGCGGTTGACAGAATCTTCTACTCATTCAGAAGAGACGAATTTAATGGTTTTTCAGAGTGGCATCTATATTCTGGATCGAGGAGATATACTTGCATTTTTGGAAACTATCAACAATGAAAATATATCTAATTTAGTTGTACCAGATGTAGTAAATAGATATCTAGCAGAGGTTCCAGAGCGATCCTATCAAGCACTTGGTATCAATATCGAGGGTTATACCGCTTTCTCTAATCAAGACATGGCACGAAATCAATTCCTCAGAACTTTTCTCAATTCAGATATGCAACAGGAATCTGACCAGTATTTAACACAGGCTATTGTCAATTGTCTTTACAAGTTTGAGCGAGGTGTATTGGCTCTGACGGCTCGAAATACAAAAATTGCAGTGTCAGAGCAGGAAAGTCTTTCAGTGATAAAGTTTTCTGCCAATTTCAATCATGATATGTCTCGAATTCCAAAAGAGGAGAGAGCGCACACTTTACGCCAATTAATAATGGAGTGGGAAACTGACATAGATATCTATCGAGAGATAGTCAGCAGCAAGTTTCTTAAAGAGCAGGCTATACAAACTAACTAGCACCCATGCTCGCGATCGAAACAAAACATTTCCTTCTCAAAACCTCAACCGTCGGGTTTAAAGCAGCGTTGTTTAAGCTTCAAGCTTGATCCTTCAGAGTTTTCAGCATTTCTAATCATTGATCGAGAGGTAATCACGATGACTGACACAGCTTCATTAGAACAACTTGCAACTGAAGTGCCAGAGAAAATGAACCTCTTAGTTCAAGAACTATCGGCAGTTCAGGAAGAAGTAGATGGATTAGAAAGCCATCTGGATGATATGAACGACAAAGTAGCAGATCTGCTGAGTCAGGTTGAAACGGCGTTAGATGGTTTGCAAACAGAATTGTCGAATCAACGATCGCAACTCACCGAAGAAGTGTCATCGTTAGACGGTGAATTTGAATCTTTGAAGAGTGAAGTTTCAGCCGCACAAGATGAGTTAGCGACAGAGCTTCAAGAAGCGCAAGGAAAGCTGACAGAACTCAAAGGAAATCTAGAAGAGGGGCAAAATTCGATTGGAACATCGGGGCAAAATGCGCTGACGATGCTGAGTCAGGCACAGGGCAAAGTGCAATCTAGCCAAGAACAGTTGGATGGTGTCGTGGATGCGATCGCTCAAGAAATTCAAGAAGTCCAACAGGGCATCGAAACCGCAAAAACTACGCTCACCACTCAAGTTAGTCAGCTTACAGACGAACTCGATCAGGCACAGAAAGAAATAGACAGTAAAGTTCAGGAAGTAGTGGATGCCTTTACCGACATCGAAGAACTAGATACGCAACTGACGGATATTCAAGACAAAGCAGTAAAGACTGAGCTGGATGGATTGTTAGACACCGCTAACCAAGAAGTTGAGACCCTGAAATCAACAGTTGAAAGCGCGATCGACCCGGTTGTAGAAGCCATTCGCGGATTAAGTGATGATCTATCGGATGTTGAGGGAGAGATTTCGTCAAAGCGTGAGGAGTTAGATGCTCAGTTTGACGAACTCAAAGAACTCATTGAACCACTGCAAAAGGGTGTCGATGATGCCCGTGAACTAGCAGATAAATTTGCGCTTCCGTGGGCTTAGAGTTTGAGGCGAGAACCCTATCAGTTATTAGGAGACACGATCGATGGCAGATTTTCAAAGTGCGGCAGCGGAAACAACCGGAAAGTTGTCTGCTTTACTCGATGAAGTAGATCAAACTCATAACCAGTTGCAAAACACAAAAACAGAACTCACAAACTTCAAACAGCAGCTTGAGGAAGCCTGGGCTAAGTTTAGTGATCAGGCACAGTCACTTCTAGAACAAGTCACCACCAGCAAAAGCGAACTCACTGCCGAAGCGGATTCTGTCGAGCAAACGATCGCGCAACTCAAGCAAAAGATTGATACCGTTCAGCAAGAATTAGTGCAGGAGTTGGAGGATACAAAAGGAGCGATCGCTGCCGTTGATGACAAATTGAATGAACTAACTCCTGAGTTAGAAGGAGACTTACAAGAGGCTGAGGGCGCACTCAACCACCTCGACGAAAAAGACATTGGGACTGAGTTAGAACAGGCAGTCACACAAACCTTACAAGAGCTTCAAACGGTTAATAGCGACCTACAAGGATTTCAAACTGAACTCGACCAGCAGACCGAATCTTTTGAGGGAGTTGTTTCAGATCAAGCTGTTCCGGCAATTACCAATAGTGTTACTGGTTTAGCTGATCATTTGGATGGCATTGTGGATCAGTTCAACGAGCAAATCCGGGCAGTGGGAGATGGTATTGAACAGTCCATGCAGGGGTTAATAGAGCAAGTTGGGCAGGGGCAGGAAACCCTGTTTGATCAGCTTGAAGACAATGCTCAACAGCTAGAAGAACTCATGGGTAAGCTAAACAGTGCCGTTGAGACTGCTAGTTCCAGTGTTGTGGATGCTGGTCGAACTTTAGTAGACGGTACAGAATTAACCAATGACAACTGCAAAACAGCCATTCAGTTGTTGTCAGACGCTAAGGAATCGCTGGAAAAACTTTAGAGTTTGTCGATCGCCAAAAATGACTTCACCTCGATCGCCAAAGGGTCGCCATCATGAACCACACAATTTCTCACCACCCTCATTCACCTGTTGAAAACGCTCAAGCACTACTTCGGATTTTGCCGTTCTCTTGTCTTCTATGGGGACTGAGTGCAGCAAGTTTCACTCCAGCCGCAGTTAGTCAAGAACAAGAAAACAAACCTATTGAGATCAATGCTTCTGACTACCTTCGGACTCCAGAACTGCTTAGAAAGCTCAGACAAGAGTTTGGCGATCGCGCTGACTCCAACCCTTCAGACCAGACAGAATTTGGTACTTATCGTTTAGGTGCCGGAGACGCTATTTCTGTCAACATTTCGCCACGCGGAAAAGACTACAACTTTAATGCAACCTTAGATTGGGCTGGGAATATTTCAGCGCCCTTAGTTGGACTTCTATCTTTAAAGGATCTGACTCTGGAGCAAGCTCAGGAAAAGATCCGGACTAGTTTAGCAGAGTATCTGGTCAATCCTCAAGTTGGATTAGTTTTAGCTACTACCAGACCTGTCAAAGTGATGGTCATGGGTGAAGTTGTAAAGCCTGGGTTTTATCCTCTACAAGATCCTCGGCTTCCGGCTGCCTTAATTGAAGCAGGTGGCACGACTCGGCTTGCTGATTTGAGGACAGTACAGGTGAGACGACGATCCGGAAACAAAACCTCACAAGAGCAGCAAATCGACCTATACACACCTCTGCTCAAAGGCAGCGAACTACCCGATCTGCGATTAGTCGATGGCGATGTAGTTGCAATCTCTGCCTTAGCTCCTGAGAAAGTGAACGAGTACGATCGTAACCTGGTTGCAGGGGCAAATGTAGCCCAAAAAGAAATCACCGTTCGGGTGTTGGACTATTCCAGTGGAGTGAATCGAGTCCGTTTACCCAACGGCAGCGATTTCGTGGATGCACTAACCTCAATTAAGCCAAATCTCAAAGATACCAACTTGAAAAAAGTGAGTTTGATTCGGTTTGATCAAGCAAAAGGGAGAGCGATCGAGATCAAAATTAATGCTAGAGATGCTTTGAAAGGCAACTCTTCGCAGAATCCGATCTTAGAAAACAATGATGTGATTGTGATCAACCGCAATCTGATCTCCAAAATCAATCATTTTCTCAATCAAGTAACACAACCCTTTAAAGATACGTTGGGATTTCTATTGTTCTTTGACACCGCAGGTGAGGGTGTTAACAAAGTGTTTGGCTCTGAAAAATAAGCCCGTCGAAACCAGGGATAAATCTATGAATGTTCATCTGTTTCTGAAGCGCTACTTCGCCGCATTGAATCAGTATAAGTGGGCAGGACTGGCTTCTTTTGCTTCTATTTCAGTCGTGACTGGAGTCCTGACTGCATTGCTGCCTGAGACTAAAACGACCTATGTTGCTCACGGAGAATTGGTGTATACCCCCGTTGTTGAAGCCGCTTCACCGGGAACGCCCCCACCCGCCCAAGCGTCGCCTCCCAGCCCTGAATCTTTGATGTCAGATCAACTACTACAACGCACCTCTGACACCTTGAACGAACCCGCGACCCCTAGCGGGTATCTCGAAGCGATCGCACCCAATACCCTACGGAATCGCCTCAAGTTAGAGAAAGACCCCAAACAAGAAAATCGATTTTTAGTTCAGTATTCAGACAACGACGCACAGCAAGCAAAACTGGCGGTTGAATCATTTATTAAGACAGTAAGCAATCAAAGCCTTGCAGACAAACGGGGAGACGTTGATGCCTCTCTCAAACTATTGGAAAAACGCAAGCGATTGCTGACGAGTGATTTGCGCGTCGCTGAAGAGAAGCTGAGGGAATTTGGCAGACAGGAGAAGCCCGCAGTTCAAGCAGCAGTAGACGGAAGTTTAGTTTCTGCGATCACCAACATTCAACAGCAACAGCGCCAGCTTCGTCAGCAGCTCGAAGGAACAGATGCAGAAATTAACAGCATTCAGAATCAACTCGAAATGACTCCAGCGCAAGCTTATGTTGCTTCAGCCTTGAGTGCAGATCCGACGATCGCCAACTCAACCGCAAGACTCGCCGAAATTGAATCACAAATCAAACTACAGCAGCGAGAACTTCTACCCAAGCATCCAGATATGGTTGCGCTCCAACAACAACAGCAAGTTATTGAGGCTCAACGTCAGCAGAGAATTGCAGAAATTGCAGGCAACAATCAGAATCGTTCTCCAATTCAAACGGTTGCACTTCTCAGGGTGAGTAGTTTGGACAAGGCGCGACAAGATTTGGCGAATAAGCTAGTCAACCTGCAAACCCAGCGAAATCGTTTGTCACAAGAATTAGATATTCTTAGTCGATCGGAGCCAGAACTACGACAGAACTACACAGACGGAACGGAACTCAAACTAGAATTAGAAAAACTCACCAGAGACGTTGCTCGCGATCGAGAAGCCTTTGATCAGACAGAAAAGCAACTGGCCGCTGCCGAACTAAAAAAGGCGGAAACCAGAAGCGATTGGGTGAATGAAGGCTCACCACAGGTTAAGGAGGTATCCAATCAGTTTTTGAGCCGTCCTGTCATCTGGTTGGCGGGTGGTGTGTTGGGGGTCTTTGTGGGGGGCGTAACGGTGCTGCTGTGGGATGTCCTGCGAGATAAACTGTTACTTCCAGAGGAAGTTCAAGCAATTTTGCGACAGCGGGTGTCCTTCTTGGGCGTTTTGCCTCGTATTCCCAAGCCAGCCAAGCAATCCCTCGTTCTCATCAAGACGGACTCACCCTACTTAGAGGATTATGAGTTACTTCGCAGCAGCCTACATCGCCATAGCCGCAATCAGCCTCTTAAGATTGTTGTTTTGTCTAGCACTCAAAATAGCGAAGGGAAAACAACCAGCGCTTACAATTTAGCGATCGCCTCCGCGAGAGCCGGAAAGAAAACGTTGCTGGTGGAAGCCAATCTTCGAGCCGCTTCACAAACGCATACTTTGGGAGTTTCTGCTTATCAGGGCGAAGAGTCTGGTTCTCTAGCAGAGGGGATGCAGATTGACCGAATTCAGCCAGTGCCTGATGTTAAAAACCTGTTTGTTCTACCTAGTCCTGGTTGTGCAGAGCAGGTAACAGAAGTTTTAGAATCTAGTCAGACACAGCAATTGTTAAAGCAGTCACGAGATGAATTTGATTTTGTAGTGATCGACGCAACGACTTTACGCTTTAGTGATGCTCTTCTGATCGAACCTTTCACCGATGGACTAGTTCTGATTACTCGACCGGGTTACACCGATCGCAATAGCTTCAAAGTGGTGATTGAGAAATTAACAGACAGTGACATTAAGCTACTTGGCGTGGTGATGAATCATGTTGCCACCTCAACAAAGTACGCGCACTTGCTATCGCTATAAACTGCGGAGACTCTCGATTCTCAGGTGAAGATCAACATGCTGGACAAGATCATTCACGCCCAATACGAAATCATCAAACCGTTAGGCTCAGGAGCATTTGGGCAAACCTATTTGGCTAAGAATCTAGCGCTACCTGATGAACCTGTGTGCGTCGTCAAACAACTAAAGCCACAAAGTGCTGATCCTGCATTATTTAAGGTCGCAAAAGCATTGTTCGATCGGGAAGTAGAAACCCTTCGCCAAATTGGTCATCACGATCGCATTCCTCAAGTTCTGGACAACTTTGAAGCGGATCACGAATTCTACCTGGTGCAGGAGTACATCGAAGGAAGAACATTGAGAGAAGAACTTGATCGCCAAATGCTTTGGAGTGAAAGCCAGGCGATTTTGTTTCTGCAAGAAATCCTTCAAATTTTAGACTTTGTTCATACCCAGGGGATCGTTCATCGTGATGTTAAACCAGAAAACATCATCCGCAGACTTCAAGACCAGGCATTGTTTCTAATTGATTTTGGAGCGGTCAAACAGTTATGGCGCGATCGAGCACAGATCTCTTCAACGATCGTTCATAGTCGTGGGTACACGCCTCCAGAACAACTAGCTGGCATCCCAGAACCAAGCAGCGATATCTATGCACTAGGCATGACTTGTATTGAGACATTAACTGGAGTCAAACCAGAGTCACTAACACAGCTTAGAAGTTCCAGAACTCAACAAATCATTTGGCCTGAACGTTTAAGTATTCGACCTGAGTTCAAGTCCATCCTTGAGAAGATGGTATGTATTGATTCTCGACATCGCTATGTAAGTGCTAACAGTGCCCTACAGGATTTAGAATTGCTGAAGCAAGCTGGTTCCACTCACTACACACCGACAGAAATCGGCATCTCTAGCAAAGAGAGTATAGAGCCAACATCACAAGCTTATACTCCCACAGAGTTGAGGATTAACCAGTCCACAGACGTTTATTTATACAATACAGAGGAAGAATTCGACCAGCAGCTAGAATCAGACATCCTCAAACCTGCGGAGCCTCAGTCGAAGAAATTAAACTCTAAAGAATTATTGCTGGAACTAAGTGAGTGCTTCCAGAATGGACAAAAATTAACACCATTGAGAAAGGCAGTTGATATTACTCGTCAGTCGTTAAGAAAGGAGCGGATCATCTGGTCTGGACTTCTAGTATTTACGCTAATCGGGTTATCGGTCTTCTCCATTTTTATCTACAAAAACAGCTACAAAGCCTCTCCGGTTCCAGATGCGTTGAATCGTGAAGAAAACAACACAGCGCCATTAGCGACTCTCAAAGAACAAGGTAATTTTCAAGAACACCCGTCATCTATAAAATCACTAAACTTTGCCCTCAGTGGAAAGACGCTGATTTCTAGTAGTGAAGGAGGATTGATTAAGCTTCGAGATTTGCAGAGCCAGTCCATCAAGATCTTAACTCAAACTCAAAGTCAGATTTTAGCAGTCTCTAGTAGCGCTGATGGAAAAACTCTAGCGATCGCAACTGAAAACAAACAAATCGAAATCTGGAACTTGAACAATCATCAAAAGCTAAATCAAATCTCAACTCAGCAACTTACCTGGTCACTTGCACTCAGCCACGATGGTCAACTTTTAGCCGAGAGTGGATTGGGGACTGTCAAGTTGTGGAATTATTCCCAACCAAAGCAATTGAAAAAGCCTCAATCCTATGAGAGTCCTCAACCGATTCAAGCGATCGCCTTTAACCCTGCTGCCGAAATTTTGGCTGGGGGAAATGCAGAGGGCACTGTCAAAATTTCTAACCTTGCATTCAACACATCGCGCCGCTTTCACAAGCACTCAAAAGCGGTGAACACGGTTGCGATCGAGGCTAACGGTGTAGTTCTATTTACGGGTAGCGAAGATGATACGATTCGCCTCTGGAATTTGTATGCGTTGAATGAACATACACTGCCTGTTATCCAAGCTGATTTGAGTGGCGTGAAGGCGATCGCCAGTAGTCCGACTGAAAAGATAATTGCAGCAGGCGGCTCTTATGGCACAGTTAAGCTTTGGAACTGGCAAACAGGTCAGTTGATCGCGAATCTTTCAAATCATTCAACAGAAGTCACAGCATTGGCGTTTAGCCCAGATGGTCAACTGTTGGCTGTGGGGGATGTAGACGGAAAGATTGTACTTTACGCCTTGAAGTAACTGCTCATTTTTTAGTTAGGATTCTGAACAGTATGGCTACTAGAAATAATCAGCTACTCACTTTCATCCAAGACCTAAAGCAGCTAATCGCTGATGATGTATGTCAGGATCAGTTTCTTCAGCAGATTAATCAAGACTTGGATGAAATGACCAGTGAGCTAGGCTCAGAAAAATTAGCTGTTCATATTCTAAGCGCTGATTCAAATTTGGCAAACTCGTTTTATCATCTGTTGAACTCTGGTCAAGGTCTAGAAAAGAGCTATCAGGTTCAGCTATACAAATTACCAAAATCCTTACCACTAGAACAGAAGCCTGTGTCATCAGCCTTTCTAGTCCTTCAAGAACTAAGAGAGGATATAGAAGAGATTAAACAAACTCGCTATGAGCTTTTAGCCGAAGGAGCCGTGATTGTTGGGCGTAAACCTGGATGCACGATCTCTATTCCAGACCAGTACACCCGTGTCAGTGGTCAACATTTGAAATTACAGTGTTTCCCAGCGATCGATCTTAACTCTAGTCCTGAATGGCAAGTTCAAAACTGCGATGGGTGTAAAAACGGTACTTACCTGAATGGCGAACAGCTTGTAGAAAGTCAAATTCTAAAATCTGGCGATCGACTGGTTTTAGGAGATGAATTACTAGGTTCTAAAAGTCCCCAACTCGTTTTTGAGGATCAACCTACTTCAGATGACCCTTTCACAAAGTTCGATGAGGATCAGAGGCTCAAGAAGTTAGTAAACTGCGATATTCTATTTTTGATCGTTGATTCTCAGATTGATTCTCACTGTGAACCTTTAGAAGAAAAAGTATTGCAATTAGCAAGTACATCGTTAGTCAATCGAGCTTTTCTGGTAGTTCTATCACACGAGTCGATCGAGGTTTTTCGAGTAACTCAAGAGGCTCATACTTCTACAAGTTTAGAAGATCTGAATGAGTACATGGCTTCTACTGGCGAAAAGCAGAGTTATTTAATCAAAATTCAACGTGTCTTATTTCAGATCGTCTCAAGTGTTGATAACATTAACCAATTTCTTTTAGGTAAGCAAGCAAAAATCAAGCAAGAAATTGAGAAAGTTGAAACTCAGCAATCTCAGGAACGGAAAAAAGCTCCCGTAGAAGATACTTCCTTTCTGCTAAAGACAATTAATGAACAAAAAGCAAGCTTGCTGAGAGCGATCGAGTCCTCACTAGCTCACTCAAAACAGGATTTACTAGACGATTCATTGTCCAATAGTATTTTGCAAAAAACTCAGGAACTCATAGATGAATTGGAGGCGCAAATCGTCAAGCAAGGCGGAAAGAAATATCTAGAACTAAGAGCTAAAGACTTTGAGGCGAACGTAAATGATTTCATCGTACATGGTTGCGAGAATGAACTTCTGAATTGGGCTGGTGAGGAATGGAGAAAGATTTGCCAGGAGTACGGCAACGGTGGTTTAGAAGGCTTAGTCAGAAGCTCAAATACGATTCTAAAACCGATTTGTAAGAGGAATAAAAACACCTTTACTTTGAGAGTCAAGCCTAAAATTGAACTTGAAGGAGTTTTTAAAGCTCCTCTTAGAAGAATTCCGGTCAGAATTGAATATCATGAAGATCCGATATGGCTTTATTTCATTAAGAAGATTAGAAGTTCTGTCTTTCAAGTCATGGGGATTCTATTTCTTCTCAGTTTTTTGGGTCTTAGCAGAACCAGTTTTATCAAAAGCGTCAACAAACAGGTTTCTAGTTCTATTTTTCTATCCATTCTCGTCGCTGGAGCTAGTGTTTGGTTAATTTATAACTTATATAGAGGTTATCAAAAAGATAAGAAATTTGAGATTCGTAAATCATCAGAAAAAGTCAAGCAGGAGTTAAAGAATTATTACTATAAAGTCGTCAAAAATCGTTTTGTTGAGAAGCTCTCACAAGCCTTAGAAGCTTCTTTGAAGCAGGAACTAAGCAGATTTGAGGAAGCCATTAAGCTCTTCTTAAATACTGCTATGAGCGAAGGTATTCTCGAAGTGAGAAGCAATCAAGTAGATCTTGGAAGCCCTCTAAAGAACTATAAGGATCAGGCTAAAAAATTAGAAGGAAAATTAAAAAATTTTCAAAGAGTCAAGGACAAACTTCAAAAGCTTCAGTCGAGCAGCTAAATTTAAGCGATCGCTTGCTGGTGCAATGAGCAAGTAATGACCGTGTACCTCTACGATTTCGTTCGTCACCGTGATGATGTCTAAACTGAGGGCATTCATGGCACGGACGTTAACGCATTTGCGTCCAGACGGGGACGGCATGAACACCCAGACAAAGCACCGACCCGACACATTTCCTGCTACGCCATCTTGTCGAGAGTGCTACTTTTGCCAGGGACAAACCCAACTTTGCACCGTTTCATGCCGATACGTTTAAGAAAAGCACGCACTTGATTGGGACTGTGGTCAACTACCCCACCCACAAGGGGACTACGGTGTACACACAAGTCCTACTCACTTCGTTCTAGTCGGCTTCAGCCCCCTAAATCCCCCATTCTGGGGGATTTAGGGGGCGAAGGATTACGGCAAGTACAGATCAATTGACTTATGTATACACGGTAGCCCACAAGGGGATGGGGCTTGCACTTCCAAGTCCATCTAGCCGTCTAGAAGTCGGAGCGCAATAGGCTGATTGACCGCAGCCCGAAGTGTTTAGTTTTTTTGCAAGGAGCAACCCCAGAGTGTTCTCGTCCCTCTCGGACAGAAAGCGCATTGCTTCCGAAACTGTATCCCCTGTCGTGCGTAGTCTTGCAGGTCGTGCCTTTGTTAAAGGAGTGGGCTTGTCTAGGGGTTCGATGGTACCAGAAAACACGCTGTCAGTGGCACAGATGATTGCCAATCTGCGCGGCATTGAGCCGCTTGCTTGGCGCACCTATCCCTCCCAACCCACAAGGGGATTGGGTTTCCCGGTGACGCAATGAATTCCCGTCAGTTCCTCGCGCTTGGCTTGCGCTTGCGGCAGATGCGCTTTAACCAAATGGCTAGGTATTCAGGCAGGAAGCCGATTGTATTAGTTGGATCAAACATCGTTCAGGGAAAAGGATTAGGAATTATCAGTTTGTAAGCCTTGAAATCCTAAATCTCCCTGCACAGCCACTTTATCCGGGATATATTGCCTACCAGGTCTTCTGAAAGGCTTAGTCATCGTAAAGTAACCTTGATCATACTTCTACGATCAAGTGAACATAATTGTAAAAGTGGGTTAGATCATTTAAGCTGCTGTAGAGATAAAGTCGTGAAAAAATTATGGAGTCTAAGGATCTCATTGAATCGACAAAGCAATCAGCAAGTGTAAAACTCAAAAATAAACCTTTCGCGAATCAGCAAACGGCTCTGCAAAAAATCTTGTGGGCAGCTCGAACTCGGATTTTGCTCTGGTATGTTGCGATTTTGGTCTTCATTTTTCTCGCTTCGATTCCAGCATTTCGGCAACTTCTGTCTGCTCAAATTGACCAACGGGTACGTCAAGATTTGAGTGAGAAAGTGGATGTTTTCAAAAGTTTAATGAGTGGAGAATTGCCAGATGAAGGGACTGTCGAATTAGATGATCCAGAGCTTGCACGACAAGATCAGCGATTCAAACAACCTTATTCTAAAGAGGAGTTGGCTGGCTTTTTTGATGCTTACTTAGCCCGTCAAATTCCTGAAGATGAAATCTATATTCTTACTTTTGTAGAGGGCAAATTCTACAAATCCAGTCCAAGGGCAAGACCTGAAGTTCTTAAGCGCGATTCAGTTTTGATGCAACGCTGGGCGCAGCAAACTCAATCTGCTCAAGGCAAACATTTCACAAATGATGCGGCGATCGGAGATGTCCTTTACATTCTTGAACCTGTGAAAGTAGGCGGGAAAAGTCTGGGAGTACTCGTGGTTGCACATACGACTGCGGGAGAGCAAGCAGAAGCGATCGAAGCCGTTGGAGTCATCATCAAGGTCATCGCAGGCGTGCTTTTGGTTGCATTGGTTTTAGCTTGGTTTGCATCAGAACGGGTGCTAGCTCCTTTACGATCGCTGAGTGATGCAACTCGTTTGATTGGTGAAGCAGACCTCAATCAACGGCTAGAAGTGCAGGGAACAGGGCAGCTTGCAGACTTGGGACATTCTTTTAATGAAATGATGGATCGACTGGAATCGGCGTTTATAAGCCAGCGAAATTTTATTAATGATGCTGGGCATGAGCTACGAACGCCAATCACGATCATTCAAGGGCACCTAGAGCTGATGGGAGATGATCCGATCGAGCAACAAGAAACCTTGACGATCGTGATGGATGAGTTGGAGCGAATGACTCGGTTTGTCAATGACTTAGTTTTGCTGGCTAAGTCAGAGCATCCTGATTTTTTGCAGCCTGAAACCGTTGAGTTAGCGTCATTTGCTGAAGAACTGTTGGTAAAGGCGCAAGCATTAGCGGATCGGAGATGGATGCTGGAAGGCACAGTAAAGGGTCAAGGCTTTTTCGATCGACAGCGAATCACTCAGTCAGTGATGAATCTGGCACAGAACGCCACACAATTTACACAGGTTGGTGAGACGATCTCAATTGGCTTGGCGATCAGTAAAGGAAAGCTCCACTTCTGGGTGCGCGATACGGGCGAGGGGATTGCTCCCCATGATCAGCCTCGCATCTTTGATCGATTTGCGCGGGCTGCAAATAGTCGGCGACGATCAGAAGGGGCCGGATTGGGGTTGTCGATCGTAAAATCAATTGTAGAGGCACATGGGGGAGAAGTATCAGTTCGTAGCCAGATCGGTCAGGGTTCGACTTTTTCGATCGTGATTCCGCTTCAAGTCAGGAGTAAGGAGCAATGATGCAAATTCTGATTGCAGAAGATGAGCCAAGAATTGCCGCATTTGTTGAGAAAGGTCTGCGCTCAAATGGCTTTACAACGACGATCGCGACGACTGGGAGTGATGTCCTCAACATGGTTATGGGCAACGAATTTGATTTGTTGATTTTGGATCTGGGGTTGCCTGAGAAAGATGGATTAGAAGTACTAGAAGAACTGCGGGGTCAGGGTTCTCAGATTCCAATCGTGATTTTGACAGCGCGAGATGACATTCAGGATAAAATCTCAGGGCTGGAAGGTGGCGCAGATGACTATATGACGAAGCCTTTCCGATTTGAAGAGCTACTCGCAAGAGTTCGATTGAGATTGCGAACCCAGTCAACTATACCTGTTCAAGAAGAACTAATGTTGAGCGCGGGGGATGTGGTGTTAAATCTGCGGACTCGTAAAGCAACGGTAGGAAATAAAACGATCGAACTACCTGCACGTGAGTTTACTTTAGCAGAGATGTTCTTTCGCCATCCGGGTCAGGTTTTGAGCCGTCAGCAGTTGCTCGATCGAGTTTGGGGGTATGACTACGATCCAGGGTCGAATGTTGTTGATGTCTATGTCGGCTATTTACGTAGAAAGCTAGGCAGTACATTGTTGGAAACTGTCCGAGGAATGGGCTACAGACTAAAATTATGAGAATTTTCTCATCTAGATTTCATCTTATTCTTATCTAAAGTTTTCATAGTGTGGCCTGCGGTTAAGTGACAGATAGCTGAGAGGTGCTAACTTATAGGTCAAGGTTTTCTTAACCTTTGGAGCCTGTGTCGTACCTTAGAATTGGCTTGTCTTCTGGTGGGTACGACCTCATACTACATGTGTCAGAATGTGTCAGATTTTGATTGCTGAAGACGAAGCGCGGCTTGCTGCGTTCATTGAAAAAGGGCTGAGAAGAAAAGGGTTTATGACTGCGATCGCTCAAGATGGATTGCAAACGATTGAAATAATACAAGCTCAGAAAATCGATTTGCTGCTCTTGGATTTGGGATTGCCATTGATGGATGGTATGACTGTTTTACAGGAGCTTCGGGATCAAGGAGCAAAGATTCCAATTATTGTCGTCACGGCGCGAGCAGATGAACGTGAAAAGTTAGCAGCGTTACAAGCCGGGGCGAATGAGTTTATTACTAAGCCGTTTCGCTTTAACGATTTGCTAGCAACTGTTCAGTCTTGTCTAAATCTCAATTAACAGAAATCACAGGTCAGCTTTTTCGTTTAAACAATACTAACGTTGCTAAAGTTGTGTATAATTTGATCGATACGACAGTTCAAAAAAGTAAAAGCACCCATGCGGCATTTGTGCGAGCTTCAGGATTCCAGCGTTGAGATGCTTGAGTTTTGGGGTGCGATCGTAATTTGAACTGCTGATCTTCTATTCATATTAGTAGCGTCTCTTTTAGGGCAACGTCTAAGCTGCTCTGGTTTAAGATGTTTAGATTTTAGGAGCTATGAAAAGACGTTCCAATCATGAAATTAGCCCAGCAATTTGGCAATCAATCACATTACATCAGTTACAGGTTTTTGAAGTAGCTGCGCGGCATCGGAGCTTTACTCGTGCTGCGGAAGAGTTAAATCTCAGACAGCCAACAATATCCATACAAATCAAGCATCTGTCTAATTTGATTGGTTCTCCACTATTTGAAAATATTGGAAAACGAATGTATTTAACAGATGTAGGGAAACTACTATTTAAGACTTGTCAGGAAATCTTTGTCCGGATTGAACAATCAGAGATTAACCTGCTGGAATTGAAAGGGCTGAATCATGGTAGGTTACAAGTTGCTGCAACTCCATCTTCACAGTATTGTCTCGCTAAATTGCTGCAACCATTTTGCCAAGATTATCCAGGAATTCATATTTCACTTAGTTGGTTCAGCCACAAGGCTGTTCTCGATCGAATGAATGCAGATCTTGATGATCTCTACATCATGAGTCGGCTACCTGTCTATCGACGCGAGATTGAAGCCCGATCGTTTTTGCAGAACCCGCTGGTGGTCATCGCTCCACGGCAGCATCCACTGGCTAAGAAGCAGAGCATTACGCTTCAGAATCTAGCCCGTGAGTTTTTTGTGATGCGGGAGCCGGATTCTGCGACTCGGAGAGCGGCTGAGAGCCTCTTTGAGCAGTATGATATTCCGGTGCGAGTGAAGTTAGAAATGAGCAATAATGAGGCGATTAAACAGGCAGTGAGAGGTGGGTTTGGGTTAGCTATCATGTCATTGCATAGTCTGAGCGAGTTTGAGCTAGATCATCATTTTGTGGTACTTGATGTGGAGAACTTTCCAATTGTGCAGGAGTGGTTTTTAGTTTTTCGTAAAGATAAAGTGCTTTCAACTTCCGCAAGGACGTTTGTTGATTTTTTGCTAGAGAAAAGCTCAGGATACTTTCGGGTTTAGGTGTTTTTTAAGGAACGCGCATTTAATAAACCCAGCGAATAGAATTCGCGACTATGAGAACAAAACCTGCCTTCGCAGGTTAAGAAAATGGCGATTAGTCTGCGAAGGCAGACTTTGTTGGTTTAGTCGCGAATTCTATTCGCCGGGGCGTTTATCCGGTGTTATTTAATTCACAATCCTAAGTTTGGCTACTGTTGTAAGCGATCGCTGCGTTTTAGACAGCTTGCTGCTCCCCAAACTTCCCAGAATCAAGGTATGGAGAGCGAACTTTGAATAACCCGTATTGCGATCAAGCGACAGACCGCTGTCAATCAGAATGTGAAGGTTGTCCGAATCGTACCAATCACCAAATCCTGATTCCGCTGGTCATGATTGGGAGCCGTTAGCCAAATCACGCCTGGAGTAATGCTGAGATTGTCATTCACTCGATATTGATAGAATGCTTCAAAATGCAGGGAAGTATCGCGATCGCGTCCTACTCCCGTTGCAGCCGTCACTGCACCATCAATCTGGGTTAGTTTGGGTTCCATACCAATGACTAAACCTGCAAGATTGCCTTTCTTACCCAAGTCGGGAAACCCTAATGTCACTGCCCAGTTCCAAATATTAGCATCTCCTAACCTCAATACTCGCGCTCCTGTATAGCCAACCCAGCCATTGATGATAAACGCCGAACTCGGTCGAAAAGAAGCCTGTACCCCAAACGAATTGGTGACAACTGCGCGACCTGTTGCCGTAAATAAGTTCGCATTCAGGCTGCCTGCACTGCCCTCAGTCGTATAGTCAGTGTTGTAGGCATGGATATAAGTCAAGCCAAACCCCAGCGCTTCAGAAGGCTCGAAAGTTAATTGTGCGATCGCGCCATAAGACCCATTAAACAGACCATTATTATCGGTCGGATCTGAGGCATCACCCGCAAGATAACCCACACTCAACTCTAGTGCATCACTAAATTCATGCGTGACACCGACACCCGCACCTTCTAACAGATAATAAATTGGGTTGCGAGTTCCAAATTTAGAAATTGAACCACTGCTGCTATCTCCGTCAAAGAAAGGATTGATCGATTCAGCAAACTCTTCTGCTTCTCCCTCATTTGCTGCAATGAAAACCGTCGTTTTCTCGCCCAGTGGAAACTCATAGGAGATTTATTATCAGTAATAGTTGGTCAGCCAACTATTTTGGCTGCTCTTTTTGACAGATTTGGGATTTATTACTACTCACATTTTATTGCTTACGGCAGGACTAAAGGATCGGTATACTATTCCTGATATTCAGCTTTATTTAATTGAGAAAGACAGAGGGTTTCCTAAATTTTTCCAGTATATGAAAGAGTGTTGGTTGTTTGCTTCTACTGGGGTTTATTACTTTCAAACAGCGCTTATGGCTTTACTCAAGTTAGATGCTGCTATTCTTCTACCTTCTAGTAGACGATGCCTTCAGTAGATTATTAAGACACAAGTGAAGAAAACTTAAGAATCCTTTCATGAGACTTTTCTCATGCAGCTTTCACTTTAGTCTTAGCAAAAACTAAGAGGCTGTATATTAGCGCAACCGAAGCGCTGTTGACTGAATGGCTGTTGAGCTGAAAGGCTCTGAGTTTTTCTAAGAGAGGTTTCCAATGCGAGTTTGTGTAATCGGAACCGGATATGTTGGCTTAGTCACAGGAGCGTGTCTTGCTCAAATTGGTCATGATGTAGTCTGTATCGATAATAATGCTGCAAAGGTTGAGCAGATGCAAGCTGGTATTGCCCCAATCCTTGAGCCTGGACTTAAAGAGATTATGCAGGCTGCAATGCAAGCAGGCAAGCTGCAGTTTTCAACGGATTTGAGTCAGGGTGTCGCACATGGCGAAGTGCTATTTATCGCAGTCGGTACACCTGCTTTACCGAATGGAGAGAGTGATACTCGCTATGTGGAAGCAGTTGCCCGTGGAATCGGACAGCACCTGAATGGTGGATATAAAGTCATTGTGAATAAGTCTACTGTTCCCATTGGGTCAGGAGATTGGGTGCGTCGAATTGTGATGGATGGTGTAGCAGAGCGACAGCAGCAAATTACAGGGTTTGATGTTGTCAGTAATCCTGAATTTCTACGAGAAGGTTCAGCCGTCTATGATACATTTAACCCCGATCGCATTGTGCTGGGGAGTGATAGTGAGCAAGCGATCGAGAAAATGAAGGCACTCTACCAGCCTTTAATGGATCGTACCTTTGCTCAAGATCCGACATTGCCGCCTGTTCCCGTCGTGGTTACTGATCTCACTTCGGCTGAGATGATTAAGTATGCGGCGAATGCGTTTCTAGCAACGAAGATCAGCTTTATTAATGAAGTTGCGAATATCTGCGATCGAGTGGGTGCAGATGTCACTCAAGTTGCTCACGGCATTGGATTAGACTCTCGAATTGGAAGTAAATTTCTCCAAGCTGGCATCGGATGGGGAGGTTCTTGTTTTCCGAAAGATGTTGCTGCTTTGATTCATACTGCAAATGATTATGGATACAAGACAGAACTGCTTAATGCTGCGGTGGAGACGAATCAGAGTCAAAAACTAATTGTTGTTGAAAAGCTCCAGCAAGTTCTCAAGATCCTCAAAGGTAAAACGATCGGCTTACTCGGCTTAACATTCAAACCCGATACTGATGATCTGCGAGATGCTCCTGCGCTGGAAATCATTGCTGCGTTGACTCGTTTGGGTGCGAAAGTCAAAGCTTATGACCCGATTGTTTCTGAATTAGATCATGCTGACTTAGCTGAAACTCCTGAACAACTTGCTGAGGGCTGTGATGCACTGGTTCTCGTCACCGACTGGAAAGAATTCCGCGATTTAGATTATGCTGCGCTTGCTCAAAAAATGGCATTTGCATTGATGATTGATGGACGAAACTTTTTAGATCCCGCTCAGATCACTGAAGCAGGCTTTGCTTATATTGGGATTGGTCGCCCAAATCGAGGCTTCCTAACCCCTAAGATTGCTACACCTCAAATGAGTACGATCGCTTAGATTGTAGGTTCCGCATCTACAAAGCAGAATTTACTAGATATTCTCCAACAATTTGAAGAAGGTTTGTCATCTTTTCGCTTTGACCCTTCACCCCACCCTTTCTTATGAAATTGCTGGTTTACTCCCACGACGCTTTCGGCTTGGGCAATATTCGTAGAATGTTAGCGATTTGCGAATATTTGCTCCAAACGATTCCTAATTTGTCTATTTTGCTTCTGTCGGGTTCTCCGATGATGCAAGGGTTCAGAATTTCCAACAACTTAGATTACATCAAACTCCCCTGTCTCAATCGTGGGACTACTGGCAAGATTGCGACCAAATTTCTAGGAATGGACGCAGACGAAACCGTGAAACTGCGATCGAAGCTGATCCGTTCTGCGGCTGCCAGTTTCAAACCAGACATGGTTTTAGTTGATAAGAAGCCCTACGGCATTCAAAATGAGCTAATGCCAACACTGACCTACCTCAAGACCGTTCAGCCAGAAACAAAGATGGTTTTGCTGCTCCGTGATATTCTAGATTCCCCTGAAGTGACGATCGCAGAATGGCAGAAGCATGGATTTGAGCAGACGGTTGAAGAATTTTACGATCGCTTATTGATTGTTGGAACCCCTGAAATTTTTGATTTCTGTCACGCTTATCAACTTCCGTCTCATATTGCTTACAAAGCAAGATACTGCGGTTATTTACGTCGTCCGCAAGGGTGTAAATCTGAAGCAGAAGTTCGTCAAGAACTCGCACTAGCAGATTCTGATCGGCTCGTCGTGGTAACACCTGGCGGGGGAGAAGATGGCTATCCGATGGTTGATGCCTTTCTACAAGGAGTTTCTACTTCAACTTTCAAGAGCTTGGTCATTTGCGGCCCAGAAATGCCAATTCAGCAAAGGCAAGCACTCTACCAAACCGCAGCACATCTACCTCAAGTCGAAATGCGTGAGTTTAGCGACGACTTGATGAGTTACTTAGGGGCAGCAGATATCGTTGTCTCAATGGGCGGGTATAACACGATTTGCGAAGTGCTAACCGCAGGAAAACGGGCAGTAATTGTCCCCAGGGTGAAGCCTTCGCAAGAGCAAATTATTCGGACAAATTGTATGGCGAGGTTTGGCTTTTTTAGCGCGATCGAACCTAGCCAACTCAGTCCACAGACGCTATTCCAGGCAGTCCAATGGCAAATGGATCAAGTCAATCATCCACTTCCTCAGATTGATCTCAATGGGCTGTCCAGAATTGCTCATCATCTTTCTAGCTTGATGAAAGTCGATCCTAGAGATTCCGCTAAACAAAACCCCTATGCGATTCGTTAAGGAGAAATGTTCATGCCACGGTTAATGTTTTACTGTCAGCACATTCTAGGAATGGGGCATCTTGTCCGCAGTATGGAGATTGTGCGTGGATTAATACCAGATTTTCAGGTTTGTTTTATCAATGGTGGAGAGATTGTAGAAGGCTTCGAGATTCCCGCTGGAATTGAGGTTGTCAATCTTCCTGCAATTAAAACTGATTCAGAATTTCAGGAACTTCAAGTTGTAAATTCAGCCTACACACTAGAAGAAGTGAAAGATATGCGATGTGCGGAGCTATTGGAAGCCTTCGATCGCTTTCAGCCTGATGTTTTGATGGTTGAGCTGTTTCCCTTTGGACGACGCAGATTTTCCTTTGAATTGATTCCACTGCTAGAACGGGCGAAAACTCGTGGCGCAAAAGCTGTTTGTAGCTTAAGAGATATTGTCGTGACGAAAAGCGATCGCACAAAGCACGAAGAGAAAGTCTGCAAGTTGATGAATCAGTACTTTGATCTACTCCTTGTCCACGGCGATCCACAGTTCCAACCCTTAGAGGAAACCTTCTCTAGAGTGACAGACCTGACCTGTGAGGTGAAATTTACAGGCTATGTTGTTCAACCTCAACCGGAGCCAGTTGCAGAGCTTCCAAATGTCAATCCTGACAGGCCTCTCATCCTAGTCAGTGTGGGGGGTGGAAGATTTGGGCATGAGCTTCTTGATTGTGTCGTGGAGACAGCTCCTATTTTGAAGCATCAACTGCCGCATCAGATACAAGTGTTCACAGGCCCATTTATGCCAGAGTGGAAACTGCTTGAACTGCAATCAAACGCAGCAACTTCTTCTAATATTCGTATCGATCGCTATACGCCAAGCCTCTTGAGCTATATGCAAAAAGCAGATTTGTCGATTAGTATGTCTGGTTACAATACAACGATGAATGTGTTGACAACAGGAGTGCGTTCTCTGCTGTTACCGTTTACAGGAAATGACGACCAGGAACAACGCATTCGAGCAGAGAAATTAGCTCATTTGGGAGTTGTTGAAGTCATTCAACCCAGCGATTTAGAGCCGAACCAATTCGCGAAAAAGATTGTTTTCTACCTGCAACAGCAACCGACTCGATTGAAATTTGATTGTGCAGGCGTTGAGAAAACCGCAATGCAATTGAAGCAATTTTTGCGGCAGCAGCAGCAAAGTAGTGTGGAGGTAGTGAAAGCATGAAAGTTTGTATCACGACGTTAGAGTTTCCGCCGGATGTGGGTGGTGTGGGTGAATCGGTTCATCGAATTTCTAAGATGCTGACAGCAGGAGGCTATGAAGTCCATGTTGCTCGTGCAGTTGAGGTGTAACATGGCAACACGAGTCATTTTAGTTCGGCATGGGCAAAGTACTTACAATGCTGAAAAACGCTATCAAGGATGCTGCGATAAGTCTGTATTGACGGAAGCTGGATTGATGATGGCACAGCAGACAAGAGATTTGCTGAAACACACTAAAATTCATGCCGCTTATAGTAGTCCTCTGCAAAGAACTCAGCAAACAGCGATCGCGATTCTGCAAAATTCCAGGCTAGAACTGAACTGTCACGATCATTTGAAAGAAATTGCGATGCCAACTTGGGAAGGATTACCCTTTCAATATGTGCGACAACACTTTGCAGAGGATTATCAATGCTGGAAAGAGCGACCGCATGAATTTCAAATGCAACTTGCTGAAGCAGAAAGCTCAGTTGCAACACTCACAGAGCCTTGCTTTCCAGTTCTAGACTTGTATGTGCAAGCCCAACAATTTTGGAAAGAGGTGATTCCGCACCACATTGATGAAACGATTTTGATCATCAGTCACGGTGGAACGATTCGAGCTTTGATCGGAACGGCGATCGGGATGGGATGTCAAACTTTTCACACCTTACAGCAATCGAACTGTGGGGTGAGCGTGCTAGAGTTTCCACAGGGCTTAGAGCAGCCTGCAACGTTGCGAGCGATGAATCGTACTCAGCATCTCGGCGAGTCTCTTCCTAAGCTCAAAGAAGGCAAACTGGGCTTACGATTGCTTCTCATTCAAAACTCTGATTCTTTGCTGGATTTTGCTAAGTTTCTCAAATCGGTCAGCTTAGACTTCTGTTTGAGTTGCGATCGCATAGACGTTACTCAAGAATTGGCATGGCAGATGGATTCAGAATCATTGACGACTGGAGTCGCGACACTCTCTCCAAATCTGATTCGTCAATTGCTTGCTCACACGCTAGAGATTCCCGCAGATTCATCGATTTTCGACCTAGAGCCAGGAACAATGAGCATTCTGCATTACCCGATCAATCATCGCCCTGTTCTGCAAGCATTCAACTTTATCCCCAACACACTACTATGAAGATTTTAATCACTGGTGCTGCTGGTTTTATTGGGTTTCATTTGGCAAAACGGCTTCTGAGTGATGGTTATCAAGTTCATGGGATTGACAATCTTAATGATTACTATGATATTGCGCTCAAATGTGCACGACTAGAAAGGCTCAAGCATCATAAACAGTTCAGCTTTCAACTTCTGGATCTCGTCGATCGAGAGGGCATTCTACAACTTTTTCAGGATCACAAATTTGACTATGTTGTGAACTTGGCGGCTCAAGCGGGTGTACGCTACTCGCTGAAAAATCCACATACCTACATTGATAGCAACATTACTGGGTTTGTGAACTTACTAGAAGGCTGCCGAAATAGTGATATTCAGCATCTCATTTTTGCTTCCTCAAGCTCTGTCTATGGTGCAAACACGAAGATTCCTTTCTCGGTTCAGGACAATGTTGACTATCCAGTTTCTCTCTACGCTGCAACCAAGAAATCGAATGAATTGATTGCTCACTCATACAGTCATCTGTATGGCATTCCAACGACTGGACTTCGGTTCTTTACGGTCTATGGGGCTTGGGGTAGACCTGATATGGCTTACTTCAAATTCGTGAAAGCGATCGCAGAAGGGACACCCATCGAAATCTACAACTACGGTAAAATGCAGCGAGATTTTACCTTTATTGATGACATTATTGAAGGTGTGGTACGGGTCATGACGAAAATTCCCACCACTAATACCGATGCAGCTTTGAATAGTAATGCAGCTTATAAGCTCTATAACATTGGCAATAACAACCCAGTTGAGCTAATGCAGTTTGTTGAAACGATCGAACAATTACTCGGTAGTTTTGCCATCAAAAAATTTCTTCCCATGCAGCCAGGAGATGTTCCCATGACTTATGCAGATGTCGATGACTTAATGCAGGAGGTTGGCTTCAAGCCAGAAACTTCTTTAGAAGAAGGATTGTTCCAGTTTGTGCAGTGGTATCGCGAGTACTACGAAACACCTTCTAGAAACAAGTATCATCAGCGTTCAGCCACTGCTTTAATTTAGTCGATGCGATTGATGACTCAGTAAAAAAGAAAACTAGATATGTCTAGCTCCACTCAGAAGGCTTTGATGTTGTGCGCTTTCAACCTGCTGGTTGCTCAAACTGCAATCGCGGAAGAAGTTCCCACAGTTAAGAGAGAATTTCCTCAATCCTCTGTTTCTCAAACTGCTTTCCAGCAGGAATCTTCTGAGCCAACTTTTTCTGCTTTAACGTCTCCGTCTGAAGTAACACTGCCTGAGTTTTTGACACAGCCAGCCCCAATGGCTCAAGTCACCTCTGTTTCTGAGCTGTCAGATGTCCAGCCTGGTGATTGGGCCTTTCAGGCGTTAAAGTCGATCGTTGAACGATATGGTGTCGTGTCAGGCTATCCAAATCGGACTTTTCGAGGAAATCGGGCAATGAGTCGCTATGAATTTGCGGCTGGCTTAAGTCGTGCGATGAATCAAGTCGATGAAGTTCTGAAGACCTTGCCTGAGCAATATGCAACTCAGCAAGATTTAGAAGTGCTTAAGAAGCTCCAAGCAGAATTCGCAAAAGAACTCGCGATCGTCAACAGTCAGATTGATACCCTTGATTCGGAACGACGATTATCTAACTCATTTTCGGCAACAACTAAACTAATAGGCGAGGTTGTGTTTGCAGTAACCAGTGTCGCTGATGCAGAGAAACCAGATGGAAGTGACGATCGTACGGATAGCAATCTCACTTTAGGAAGTCGGGTTCGCCTCAATTTTGATACCAGTCTTTTTGGGAAAGATCGGCTGAGAACTCGATTGCAGGCAAGCAATCTTAGCCGAATTGACCAAGCAGCGGGGACAGACATGGCGCGATTAGCCTACCAGGGGGGCAGTGAAGGCAGATTAGAAGTGAGCCGATTAGAGTATCGAACTCCAATTAGTAAACAAGCAACGCTGTATGTTGCCGCAGTCGGTGGAAGCTTAAACGACTTCGCAAATACCTTCAATCCGTTTCTTTCTGGAAGTGCAGAAGGATCAGTCTCTCGATTTGGGCAGCGCAATCCTATCTATCGAATTGGAGGAGGGAGCGGAATTGGTTTAGAGTATGAGTTCACCGATGATATTGCTTTCACAGTAGGCTACCTGGGTTCGGATTTGAATGATCCAGAACAAGGCTTCAACAAGTCATCGTATGGCGTGATCGCTCAATTGTCTCTAGAGCTAAGTAACCGATTCGGAATTGGTTTGACTTATGTGCGCTCTTTCAATAGCGTCAGTACCGCAAGTGGAAGCGAACTTGCAAATGATCCTTTTGATGGTGATAGTGATGCAGTCACCGCAGATTCCTTTGGCATTCAAGCTGCGATCGCACCGAGTAAAAAGCTCTCGTTCTCAGCGTGGGCAGGCTTTACCCGTGCTAGAGCGACTGATCTAGACAACAATCCGAGCGCTAGTATTTTTAACTGGGCAGTCACGATCGCATTGCCAGATCTACTGAGGGAAGGCAGTTTGGCAGGATTTGTGATAGGTCAACCGCCTAAACTGACCCGTAACGATTTTTCTCAAGGTGGTCAAGCACTGGAAGATAAGGATACTTCTTTACATTTCGAGGCATTTTATCGGTGTCGCGTGAATGATTTTATCAGTATCACACCAGGAGTTATTTTGATTACTAACCCTGAACATAATCGCAATAACAACAATATCTTCATCGGGACAATCCGAACAACCTTTAGCTTTTGATGTCTGAGTTAACTGAATCCTTTTATCTACCTCAAAATGCTCACGCAATCTAGCTCGAAGTTTTTTGCGATCGCAATTCTAATTTCTCTATTCATTGTTGCTTCTACCTCAGCGATTGAACTCAAAGATGGGAGAACTTATTTTGAAAAGCCCCCGCGCTTACTTGGTATAGCAACAAGCCAAAATGGAACTTACGTCTGGGGCGCAAATTATTACTTCACGGTTGCAGTTCCAGAAGATGCGGGTGAACCATTACAAAAGCTAGAAATCGAACTCGAAGCAAGTCCGGGTCGCCCATTTTTCGATGCGTCTAAGCTAGAAGCGTTTGAAGGCAAGCGGAGGAAACCAGGCAATAAAATTCCCGTCAAAAATGTCATGATCAATGCTCAAGCTCAAGTCATCTCTGTGACATTTGATCCACCTGTTAAACCAGGAAAAACCGTAACCGTGAGAGTCTACCCTGTTCGCAATCCTGCTACGGGAGGAACTTATTTATATGGAGTCACAGCATTTCCAGTAGGAGAGCAACCTGCGGGCCAATTCCTCGGCTTTGGGCGAATTCGGATTTACGATCGAGAACAAGACTAGCATTTAGGTGGCAGATCATGAGTGGAGATGATGAACAACTGAAAGAGAGTCCTAGGCTTCCGGTCGGCCATAAAGGCATCTTTTGGGCGGCTCAAAATCGGATTTTATTCTGCTATGGTTTGCTGCTTGCATTGATTTTTATTGCGGTCATTCCTGCATTTCGATCAATATTGATGCTTCGCGTCAATGAACGAGTTCGGGGTGACATGACCGAAAAAGCAAGTACTTTTAATGCCTTAGTTGAAGGGAAGCTGGATGGTTCTCTCGAAGGTTCTCATTGGTCTGAAAGGCGAGATGAGCGATTGAAACCGCCTACCTCAATAAAAGATTTGGAAGCTTTTTTTGATGCTTATCTTTCTCGCCAAGTGCCCGAAGATGATGTCTACTTGATTACTTTCACAGATGGAGATTTCTATCGATCTAGTCCCAGAGCTAGACCAGAAATCCTTAAACAAGGTAGTTCACTGATGAATCAATGGGCAGCCCTTACAATTCCCCAGCAAGGAGAAAAGCCCGTTGATGATCCAGAGCTAGAAAAATTAATCTACATTGCTCAACCGATTCAAGCCAATGGGCAAACGATCGGTGTGTTTATCATGGCGCACACGACAGCAGGAGAGCAGAGAGAAGTTCTAGAAGCAGTGGATGTTGTGATTCAAGTGACCGGGGGAGTGCTTGTCTTAGCTTTACTTTTAGGTTGGTTTGCTTCTGGTCAGATTCTTGCTCCACTACAGTCATTGTCTTCGACAGCACGATCGATTGGTGAATCTGATCTGACTCAACGCATTTCGATCCAGGGTGCAGGTGAGATTGCTGATTTAGCAAATACTTTTAATGACATGATGGATCGTCTTCAAAGTGCATTTACTACTCAGCGCAACTTTATCAATGATGCAGGGCACGAATTGCGAACTCCCTTAACGATTATTCGTGGGCATATCGAATTGATGGGCAATGACCCGATCGAGCAGCAAGAAACCATGAACATTGTGATGGATGAACTCGATCGCATGAATCGGTTTGTCGATGACTTGATTCTACTCGCAAAATCAGAGCGTCCAGATTTCTTGCAGCTTGAACCAGTGTCTTTAGAATCTCTAACTCAGGAGCTTTTTACGAAAGCCTGTGCCCTAGCAGATCGAAACTGGGTGTTAGATAATGTTGGGCAAGGAGAAATCATTGTCGATCGACAACGAATTACCCAGGCTGTGATGAATTTAGCTCAAAATGCAACCCAGCACACTCAAACAACTCAAACGATCTCCATCGGTTCAGCAATCTCCTCAAAGACAGTTCGCTTCTGGGTGCGCGATACAGGAGAAGGAATTTCTTTAGTCGATCAGCAAAGAATTTTTGAGCGCTTTGCCCGTTCTGCAAAAAGTCGTCGTCGCTCGGAAGGAGCAGGACTAGGATTAGCGATCGTTCGAGCGATCGTGGAAGCTCATCATGGACAAATTAAACTACGGAGTCAGCTTGGCAGAGGGTCAACGTTTACGATGATCATTCCATTAGAGGATGCTATCTCTTCATCACAGGGAACACTTCGCAACCGTTGATCCAATTATTAACTTGAGTGTTGTGATATTTGAAAGAACCTTATGCTGTTCTGGTCACTAACCGCACGGATTGGACGGCGAAGCAGGTGCTGTCTCAATATTTGCAGCGCTGGACAATTGAAACCTTTTATCGGGACGGAAAACAACTGCCTGGAGGTTAATTTTTCGAGCTGCCCTCCAAGTAATCACTCTGCCTGTAGTACTGAAAGTAGGTTTTTAGCAGTTTATCGCTCACTTGGGGGCAGGAGATACTTGTTCCTTGAAGCCCCTCTGAAGTGTTACGACAATCAAACTTGGATTCGGATAGATTTAATTGACTGTCTTTAAATTTCTCGGTTGATTTGAGCAGGAATCGGGGCAGCAGGGGATATAGGGCATTGTCTTGAGCAGATTTTGTTACTTTGATTAACTCTTCACGCCATTGCTCGTAACTCACAGGTTTTAACGAGTAGCCAGATGAGCTAATTAGCCAGTTTAGTAACTGCTGAATCCGGATGGGAGTTGGATTGACAATATGAAATACCTGTCCGAGAAGCTGTTGCTGTTGAGAAAGATGCACGATCGCCTGACTTGCATAGTCAACGGGTGTCATGTCTACTAAGACATCACTGTCTGATTCTGGAATATACCCGATTTGAATACACCCTTTGATCATACGAGACATGAAATCATCCGTGTTGCAGATTCCAGTTTGGCTATCTCCGGTGATTCTTCCTAGTCTGTAAATGCAAACTGGAATTCCTCTAGACTTTGCGATCGCGGCTAGCCTTTCTGAAACCCACTTACTTTGAGCATATCCACTTTGAAGGCTTTCACAAGCCTCTGGCGTGTTTTCTTCTCTAACCTCTATTTTTTCTAAACGATCGACATTAGAAAAGACACTAAACGTTGAGATGAAGTGGACAGGCTTTGTGCGAACCATCGCCGCCAGTCTCAAAACTTCTTGAGTCCCCAAAACATTTGCGGCTTTCAGTGTGGAATAAGAGTAGACGAAGTTGACCAGAGCGCCATTGTGATAAATCACATCAATGCGATCGGCTAGAGTCTGAAACTGATCAGAACTAAGTCCCAGTTTTGGTTGAGCTAAATCTCCTAAAACTGGAAGAATTCTGTGGGCAAAACTCTGATCCCACAAAGCATAATCCTCAAGATTTTGTTGAAGTCTTTCTCTCGCTTGTTCAATCGTGGAAGCACGTACTAAACAATAAATCGTCGCAAAAGTTTGTTGTAGAAGCTGGTGTAGTAAGAAAGCTCCCAGAAATCCAGTTGCCCCGGTTAAGAAGATTGCCTCTGGAGGGGATATTTCTACTGAGTATTCTGTTGCAGGTTGAATGTCAGCATCGAGGACTGCTTCTTTTCTCAAATCCACTGCTATTGTTGTCATCAATTCCTGAGTGGACTGAACTTGCTGTTGCAGACTGGTGATTACCTTTACTTGCTCTGTAATCGTTGGTGCTTCAAACAAACTTCGCAGAGGAATTTCCACCTGGAATAGTTCCTTGATTCGCGCCCAAAGTTGAATCACGAGAATGGAATGCCCACCTAAGTCAAAGAAATTATCCTGCGTTCCAACCTGCTGAACATCCAAAATCTCCGTCCAAATCGCTGCAAGCTGCTGTTCGTCAGGCGTTTGAGGCTGAATATAACTTGTGGTAGCTGGTAGTTTGATGGAGTCGATCGCAGCCAATGCTTGACGATCAATCTTGCGATTAGGTGTCAGTGGTAAAGACTCCAGAACAACAAAAGTAGAGGGAATCATATACTGAGGTAGGATTTCCTTTAAGAAGGATCGCAACTTGTCATCAGCGATCGCCTGATCGTTCTCAGCGACAAGAAAGGCACAGAGATATTGCTGAGGATGTTCTCCAGAGAGCAATACGGCAGCCTGTCGGATCTGAGGATGCTGAGACAGTACCGCTTCAATCTCCCCTAACTCAATGCGAAAACCGCGCAGCTTCACCTGATAATCTACCCGCCCCACATACTCGACACAGCCATCGGCTCGATACTTCACCCGATCGCCCGTGCGATACAACCGCGCCCCTGGGACACCACTGAACGCATCAGGTACAAATCGCTCTGCCGTCAGGTCATCTCGTCCCACATACCCCCGTGCTATGCCTGCGCCGCCGATGTACAGTTCTCCCACCACACCGATCGGCACGGGCTGCTGCTGCTTATCAAGGATGTAGAGTTGTGTGTTGGCGATCGGACAGCCGATCACCGCAGCATCCGCCGCCGTCGTGAGGCGATAGCGAGTAGACCAGATCGTTGTTTCCGTGGGGCCGTAGAGATTCCACAGCGCGGCTCCGCGTGGTAACAACTGTGTGGCAAGGTCAGGCGTGAGTGCTTCTCCGCCACACAGCATCGTGAGCGTTGGGCGGGCAACCCACCCTGCTTCCAGCAGCAGTCGCCAGGTGGCAGGAGTTGCTTGCATGAAGGTGGCTTGAGCGCGAGTGAGCGTGGCTGCCAATCGCTGACCATCGACTGCCGTAGCTCGGTCTACCAGTTCTACCGTTGCCCCCACAACGAGAGGCAGCAGCAATTCCAGCACTGCGATATCAAACGAGAGCGAGGTCACAGACAGTAGTACATCAGCCGGATGCAGGTTCAAGTCCTGCTGCATTGAGTCGAGGAAGTTGACCACCGCCCGATGGGGAATTTGTACCCCTTTCGGTCTGCCTGTGGAACCAGAGGTGTAGAGAATGTATGCCAGAGCGTCGGGGGTGACAGAGCAGGGCGGGGAGAGCGTTGAGGTCACGCCATCACTCCAGACTTGATCGAGCGGCAGGACTCGACCTGCAAAGGGGAAGGGAGTTTCTAGAGTTGTGTCGGTCAGCAGCAGGGCAACTTGAGCATCCGAAAGAATGAAGGTGAGGCGTTCTACCGGATAAGCAGGGTCGAGGGGAACATAAGTGCCGCCTGCTTTGAGTACCGCAAGTAGGGCAATCAGCAGGTTGGGAGAACGCTCTAGGAAAAGACCGACGCGGGTTTGTGACGTGACTCCTGCTTGTTGCAAGCGATGAGCAAGGTGATTGGCGCGCTGGTTGAGGGTGTCGTAGGTGAAGGAGGAGTCGTGGAAGCGGAGAGCGATCGCGGCTGGGGTGCGTTGCACTTGCGCTTCGACCCATTCGTGCAGGCACAGGTTGGGAATCTTAGTTGCTGTCTGATTCCATTCTTTTACAAGGATCTGTTGTTCTTTAGCGGTTAAGAGGGGAAGCTCCCTAAGATATTGATTTGGATCTACAGTCATCCCTGCCAAAATCGTCTGCAAATGCCCTAACAGGCGATGAATTGCGTTATCACCGAATCGACGATCGTCATAAGTTAGTTCCAAGAAAAACGGTGATCCCAATCCAATGACGAGGCTGAGGGGATAGTGCGATCGACCAAATGAAAGAACGCCTTCAACGCTAAGATCGCTGGCTTGTCTTTGTAGCGAGGTATCAACTGGATAGTTTTCAGTAATGACCAGGCTCTCAAACAGCGGGACACCGCGAGGCAGTTCGCTCCAGCCTTGGATCTGAACCAGTGAACTATATTCGTACTGCCGCATTTCGACCTGTCTCGCCTGAAACTGTTGCAGCCAAGGCACCAGTGCTGCTTCTGGATTAACTTGAACGCGGACAGGTAGCGTATTGATAAACAGTCCCGCGATCGCTTCTACGCCGGATAACGAAGCGGGTCGCCCGGACGAGGTGATGCCAAAAACTACATCGGATTCTCCACTGTAGCGGCTAAGCAAAAGACTCCAAGCTGCTAGAACTAGCGTAGTAGGGGTTAGCTGATGCTGTCGAGCAAACCGCTGGAGGTCGACACCGATTTGAGGTAGATCGAGCCGCTGAACCTTGTAGGAGTCAGTTGTGAAGGGCGGTTTAGAAATTGGCTGATCAACACCCATCGGCGTTGGTACGATGAATCCTCGAAGCATTTTACGCCAGAAGGTTTCGGCTTGCAGAGAATCTTGCTGCCGCAGCCAAGTGATGTAGTTGCGGAAGGAAGGCGAGGGTGGAAGCTGGAAAGTTCCTTCGGTGGTCAGGGTCGTGTAGAGATCAAAGACTTCCTTGAACACAAGCAATCGCGACCAGCCATCCAGCAAAATGTGATGTTTGCTAAATGTGAATTGGCAAGTGTCTTCTGTAAGGTGGATTAGCGTGAGCCGCAGCAAGGGTGCAGTTGTCATCTCAAATCCCTGAATGCGATCGGCTGCCAGAAAAGCCTGGAGGTTTTCCTGTTGTTCGATCGGGGTTTGTTCGCGCCAATCCAGTTCTTGCCAAGGCAATTCGATTTGTTGATGAACAACTTGTACAGGCTTTTTGAGAGTTGCCCAATGAAAAGAGGTTCGCAAGATAGAATGCCGCTCCAGCACAATTTCCCAGGCTCGTTTGAAAGTGGGAATATGCAGCTTGCCACGCAGCGTAAAGCTATTTTGATCGAAATAGGCGATCGATTCCGGGTCGTGCAGCGTGTGAAAGAGCAATCCTTGCTGCATAGGCGAAAGCTCATAGATATCAGCTACATTTTTCGCTTTCATAATCTGTTTGGCTTCCTGGTTAATCTAACTGAGCAATCAGTAAATCGAGGTCTTCTTGATCGAGTTGAGCATCTGGAAAATCTGAGGGAGTGTAACCGCCTACGTCTGGCGACTGACAGTGAGCAATCAGCGATCGCAGAGCAGTGAGATAGTTTTGGGCGAGCTGCTCAATGCGAGAACGTTGGTAAATTTCCGCGCTGTAATCCCACCGTAGGTGCAGTTGTCCCTCGCTCACAATTGCAGTGATATCGAGCAGATAACGGCGGTTGCCTTGAGGACTGCGCCCCAGTCCTGTCGATTCCGGTGCCGGGGCAAATAAGGACGTTGGGGCAGCGATCGTGTCTACTTGCCCCAGGTAATTGAACTTCACAGAAGCGGGCGGACGATCGCGCAAACTAGCTGTCACTTCGTTCTGATTGAGATAGCGCAAGATGCCGTAACCAATGCCCTGTCGAGGAATCTGGCGCAGTTGCTCTTTGATGGATTTCAAACATTTTTCGGAATGCTGAGGATCATCCAATTGCAATTGCACAGGAAAAATTGTGGTAAACCAGCCGATCGTGCGGGACACCTCCACATCTTCAAACAGCGACTCTCGCCCGTGTCCTTCTAAATCGAGATAAAGCGAGGAAATTTGAGTCCACTGAAAAAATGTCTGCACCAGCGCCGTGAGCAACACATCATTAATTTGAGTTTGGTAGGTGGCTGGAACCTCCTGGAGGAGAGCATTGGTTTCTGTTTGGGTCAACGCGACGGACACTGTTTGGATCAGGGCAACCGTATTGGCTCCAGTCGGATTATCCATTGGCAGTGTGGCGGCTCCACTCTCTTGCTGCCAGTAAGTGAGTTCTTGCTGGAGTGCCTCCGAGTTAGCATAGTTCTGCAAACGGGTTGACCACTCCTTAAAGGAGGTTGTTTTCGCAGGTAGCTGTACCGCTTGACCCTGAGCTAATTGCTGGTAAGCTGTTTGCAAATCCTCTAGCAGAATGCGCCAGGACACCCCATCAACCACGAGATGATGCAGAATCAGCAACAGGCGATCGGGCTGATCATTGCCCAAGTTAAACAGAACGACTCGCATTAATGAACCGTCCGCAAGATTCAGGCTTGTTTGTAGGTCGGTAGCAACGGTGGTTATTGTCTGAGATTGCTCTGTGGCGGCAAGGGTAGACAAATCTAGTTGAGTGAATGGCACGATCGTATCAACATCAGTATTAATCTGTTGCCAGCCTGTTGCATCTCGATGAGACCGCAGCCGCAGGGCATCGTGATGTTGCAGCAGATGACTCAGTGCTTGCCTCAGCAAAACTGGATTAAGGGGTTGCTGAACTTGCAGCAGGATCGATTGATTCCAGTGATGTGGCTCTGGGAGATTTTGCTCAAAAAACCAGTGTTGAATTGGAGTCAGCGGCACAATTCCTGTTACAACTCCCTGCTCTGCGGCAATGATGGGAGCCGTATTGACCACTTCTGCCAGCGTCGCAATGGTGGGATGCTCAAACAATTGTTTGGGCGTGAATCGGAGTCCAGCTTGACTGGCTTTCGCAATCACTTGAATGCAGAGAATGGAATCCCCGCCTAACTCAAAAAAGTTGTCATCAATTCCCACTTGTGGCAGCCTGAGAACAGTCTCCCAAATTTGTGCAATTGTTGCTTCGATGGAAGTGCGCGGTGGAACAAATGCGTTAGCGGTATCTGATTGGGGAAGCTCCATTGCTAACAACGTGTGACGATCGAGTTTGCCATTCGGCAGCAATGGCAGTGCCTTCAAAGGGATGATTGCGGACGGTACCATGACTTCGGGAAGTTTGGCTTGCAGAAATTGGCGCAGATTCACGATCGCATCAGCAGCCTGAAAAACTACATAGGCAATCAGTTGTGGATGTTCTGCTTCTGTAGCAAGCACGATCGCCTCTCGCACCTCTGGATGTTGCTTCAACGCCGCTTCGATTTCTCCCAGTTCAATTCGGAAACCCCGAATTTTCACTTGCTGGTCTGCACGTCCCAAAAACTCGATCGTTCCATCTAGACGGTAACGAGCGTAGTCTCCGGTTTTGTACAATCGGGCATCTGGATCGCTGCTAAACGGATGCGGCACAAAAGCAGCAGTTGTGAATTCAGGTTGGGCATGATAGCCACGGGTTACATTAGCGCCACCAATGTAAATTTCACCCGCAACACCGATCGGGACAGGTTGGAGGTGAGTATCTAGTAGATAAACTTGGGTATTTGGCAGCGGGTAGCCTAATGGAACCGTCTCAGAATCAGCTGCCAATAGGCGTTCTCGAACTTCATAAGTCAACACGCCCACAGTGGTTTCTGTCGGCCCGTAATGGTTGAGTATCTGGCAAGTGGGCGCAAGTTGCCGAATTCGTTCAACGAGATGCCAATCAAGCGTTTCTCCACCCAGGATTAGCTGTCGTTGGGGCAGAATTGCCCGACAATCAGCAGCGTCGAGCAACACCTTGAGATGAGAAGGAACAATTTTGAGATAGTCGATCGCGTGCTGACGACCGTATTCTGCTAGTGCATTGGGATCGAGCGATCGTTCCTGGGAAATCAGGTGTAAACAGCCACCTGTACATAGACAGGCGAACAGCGTAGTATTGCCCAAATCCGCAGCCAGAGTAGAAACTGTGGCAAAACTTGCCCCTTCAGGGATAGCCAGCCTGGTTAAGATGCCGTTGACATAATTCAACAACTGTCGATGCTCTACAGCTACCCCTTTCGGTTGACCTGTTGAACCTGATGTGAACAGGACATAAACTAAGTTTTCGGGTGTTGTGCAGTGGGTTGGATTGGTGGTGGCTTGTTGAGCGATCGTAGACCAGTCCGTATCCAGACAAATTACCCGCATCGTCAATGTCAAATCATTTGCAAGTTTCTGATGGGTCAGGAGAATTGAGGCTTGAACCTGCTGTAACCGCTGCTCAACTGCCGTCGCAGGTAAGCCCGGATCAAGAGGTAAGTACGCACCGCCCGCTTTAAGAACTCCCAATAAGCCGCTCAGCATTTCTGGAGAACGATCGATATAGAGCGCCACAAGCTGTTCAGGTTCAATTTCCTGTGTCCGCAGGAAGTGAGCCAGTTGATTGGCGCGGGCATTTAGTTCCGCATAGGTGAGGGATTGATCCTCAAAGACTACGGCAACGCGATCGGGTGATTGTTCTACCTGCTGTTCAAACCATTGATGGATTGTGCTGTAGCTGCAATGGTTGATTGTTGTTGGGTTGAAATCCACTAAGAGCCGCTGTCGATCGCGATCGCTGAGCAAATTGAGGTCTGCGAGTCTAGCATTCGGTTGATGAATAATTGAAGTCAGTAAGGTTTGAAAATTGTTCGCAATTTGAGCGATCGCATTGGCTGCAAACAAATTGGCATCATAATAAAATTCGGCTCGAAGCTGCCCGGATTGACGAACACAGGACAGTCTAATTTTGAAACGATTCAGGTAAACTGCTTGCTGATAGATAGAAAAAGTCAGGTCAGGCGTTGATGCCACAGACCATTCCGCAAACTCAAAACCAACGGGCAAAGTTACTAGAGGCAATCCTGTAAAGTATTCTTGCCATTGGTGTGCTTCCTGCATGATCTGAGCCGTCTGCTGCACCCGTTGACTCAAGAGATCATGCTCCTCCAAATGGCTCTGTAATGGTAAGCATTTGTCCAAGAGTCCCAGAGCGTGTTGCAAATCCTCGTACTTTCGCGCCATGCTGGTAACACCGACGGTGATATCGGATCGACTCGTCATCCGCCACAACAGCACTTGCCAGCAGGTCAGCAATACCGCCGCGATCGAGCCGTTGTCATATTGAGCGAACTGGCTAATGGTTTCAGCATCCAGGTGAGCGGTGAAGCAGCGCGGTTGAAAGGGTACAGACTGAAGACCTTGGCGCTCAAAGGGAAGCTTCCATCTGCTTAAATCCATGAATTGCTGCTGCCAATAAGTTTTACCGCAATTCGTTGCTTCCGCTTCTAGCAGTTCATTTTGCCACTCTGCTAGATCTGCATATTGCATCGGCTCATCTAGTTGACTATCAAAATCACCAGCATAGGTACGGCTAATTTCGCTAGCAAGAAGCTGTAGCGTCGTTGCATCTGCACATAAACTCGGAAGACTCAAAATCAACAAATGTTGCTGTGGAGCCAGGGGAACGATCGCCACTCGTAGTGATGGAGATTGCTCAAGACTGGGGACTTGGCTATTTTTTTGTAAGTAGTCCTGAACAGCTAGTTCCAGATTTTGAACCAGTCCACGATCGAATAAAGGTTCTGACACAGAGATGCTGAGATTAGTTTCCTCCTGAATCACCTGAAGCGGCAGAATCATCTCCGGCAAGCATTGAAACGCTGTTCGGAGGATTTCATGTCGCTGAATCACCTTTTCTATCGCTGTCTTCAAAGTTTGAACCTGAAGCGCTCCCTCACATAGCAAGACACACTGAGCGATCGTCGGAACGTCAGGATGCGATCGCTGTAGAGACCACAGGTGCTTTTGTTGAGGTGACAGTCGGTATCCCTCGATCGTGGGTAATTGCATAGTTCAGTTCCTACTTATCAATGATTGTTTGTCGCCCATAGCATATCTGGACTGTGAGGATCTGCCATTGCCGCTAGAACTCGACGTGAACCCAAAAATGGGCAGCGTCCATGTGCAGTGAGCATATTGTCCAAAAGCAGTACATCTCCGGCTTGCCAGGGAAATCGCACTGTCTCCTGCTGATAGACGGAGCGAATTACTTCGAGAACAGAGGGTTCAATCTCCGTGCCGTTGCTATAGTAAGCATTGCGCGGTAGCGCTTCCATAGGAATTCCCTGAATCAGATCGGTCTGGAGCATTGCTCCTAAACTCGTGATGTGAAATAGGTGCGCCTGATTAAACCAAACCGCTTCACCCGTCTGAGGATGGGTAGCGATCGCTTGACACACCTGACGAGTTCTTAACTGATCCTGTCCCCACCACTCAATTGCAATTCCAGCCTGATGGCAGTATTTTTCAACGACTGATCGATCGTCCGTTTGAAAGACTTCCTGCCAGGGCAAATCCAGCCCCCCACCATAATTCCGCACATACAGCACGCCATCCTGAAATCGCGATCGAATGCTGTTAGGAATCTGCGCTAGAACCCGGCGACTATCCGCGATCGGAGTTTCTCCCCCCTGTTGAGCAGGCTGAACACAATAAAAGCTAATTTTCAGGCACCACTGCCGCGCATAGGACATTTCGTTGTGAAGTGGAATCGCCCGATCCGCTGGATATTCTGTGGAGGTGTAGACATTAGGGCGAACTTGGGTGCGGGGAGTCGATCGATAGGAATAAGGCATTGCGGTTTGGGAAACCCCCTGCATGAATGTCTCAAAATCTGCATCCCCTAACTCTTGAAAGTTACGAAACAGAATCCCGCCATGTTTCAACAACTCTGTTTCGATCAGTCGTCGATTCTCCTTTGCCCACGTCGCTAAACTCAGCCCTTCCAATGTTGGCTGAATGATCAGAGGAAGCTGTTGTTCAGACGGTTGTATCTGAACAAGCTGAGTTGTAGAAGTCACTAACTTACGTCGATGCTGCCGGATGAAAGTCGTGGGATCTGGAATCTGATTCATAGTAGGGAATTCCATCAAGGGTTAATGCTGTTTGCGTCGCTTAGTCAATTTCAACCTCTGAAGGCTTAATTGCTCTAGTTCCTGTGCTTTGGTTTGCTGGTGTTGCTGCTCGGCTGCAACGATCCAGGTAATGAGTTCTTTTAACGGCACCTCCGGTTGTTCGGCAATTCGGTGTAAAACCGTTGAAAAACGCTGTAGCCATTGACTCATAACGTCGCTATCTAACCGAGCCGGGTCGTACAACAGTTGCAGCGACAACTCTGTTTCGGGAATCACCCGCACGGTGAGCGGATAGCCATTATTCACGCTGGAACTGACTCGCTGAATGTCTAATTGAGTCGATCGCTGTCTTAGGGATTCATCGATCGGGTAATTCTCAAACACAATCAGGCTCTCAAATAGTGGTAAGCCTGGAGCAAGATCACTCCACCGCTGAATTTGTACCAGTGGCGTGTATTCATACTGTCGGGCTTCACTTTGTTGAACTTGAATTGCTTGAAGCCAGTGAATGAAAGCAGCATCCGGATTAATCTGCACCCGCACAGGCAGAGTATTGATAAACATTCCAACCATAGAATTCGAGTCAGATAGCGTCACCGGACGACCTGCTGTTGTTGCACCAAATACTACATCCTTGCTGCCACTGTGATAGCTCAATAACAGTGCCCAAACTCCCTGAATCAGTGTATTCAGCGTTAGCCGATGCTGTTGAACCAGGGATTGCAGTGCGGCAGTGGTTTGGAGCGTGAACGATCGCGACAGAATTGTGGCTTCACTGGCTCGATCGATTTTGGCTGACGAGTTGTTGAAGCGGGTTGGGGTTGTAAATCCTTGCAGCATTCGGCTCCAAAAGGCTTTGGCTGGCGCAAGATCCTGGTTGATTAACCAGGTGATGTAATCCCGATAGGGACGAGTCGGCGGCGCAAGAACTGATTGTCCCTGATAGAGCCGTTCATAGGTGGCGAACACTTCCTGAAACACCAGCGGCACAGACCATCCATCTAAAATCAAATGATGGAAATGCCAGATAAATCGGTAGGTGTCTTCTGTCAGTCGGATCAGGAGAATCCGACTCAGTGGAGCTTGATGGATTTGAAACCCACGCTGTCGATCGTCTTTTAATAAAGCGGCAATCTGGGCTTGCTGCTGTTCTGAAGACAAGTTGCGCCAGTCTGCCTCCTGCCAGGATAGGGAAGCCTGCTGTCGCACAACTTGCAAGGGTCGATCGAGTCCTTCCCAAACAAAAGCAGTCCGAAAAACAGGATGGCGATCAACGATCCGCTGCCAAGTTTGCTGGAGAACAACGGTATCCAATTTTCCGCATAAATTAAATGATAGTTGGGTGCTGTAGAGTCCGTGGTCTGGCGCATACAGCGTGTGAAACAAAATTCCCTGCTGTGCTGGAGAGAGCGGATACAAATCTTTGATCGTACGATCGCTGCCAACCAACTGATCCAGAGTGATTTGATCCAGTTCTGCAAGGGGAAAATCTGAAGGGGTGCTTCCTCCAGCACCAAGAGACAGGCAATGATCGATCAATGTTCTCAAGGATGCGACAAAGGCTTGCATGAGCGCGGCGATCGTGGTGGATTGATGCACTGCTTGACTGTAGGTGCAGTTGAGATGCAGTTGTCCTCCTGTGACTCCAGCCTGAATGTCTAATAGATGATAGCGACTGCCGGACAACCTTTGCAGGGGCGCAGCAGACTCTGGCGCAAGCTCGAACAGGGAAGACTCTGGCAGCAACTGATCAAACTGACCCAGATAATTGAAGCTAACTTGGGCTTGAGGCAGCGATCGTAGTGGTTCAACGGTGTCTTGATTGAGATAACGCAGCACTCCATAGCTCAATCCACGAGTAGGAATCCGGCGTAGCTGCTCTTTAATTGATTTCAATGCCTCAGCCGGATCAGTGATATTTGTCAAATCTAGCTGTACTGGAAATAGCGTGGTAAACCAGCCAACCGTGCGCGATAGGTCTATGTCTTCCCAAAGCTGTTCGCGTCCGTGACCTTCCAGATTGACCAACAACCGGGAAGTTCCAGTCCATTGAGCGAATGCCTGAACCAGTGCGGTTAGGAGTAAGTCATTGATTTGAGTACGATAAACAGCAGGCACCTGCTGCAACAACGCCTGTGTTTCTGCCTGATTCAGTTTAACGGACAGTGTATGAGTGTTGGCAACAGTGTTCATTCCATTTGGGAAATCGATCGGAATTGGCTCTGTTGGACTAGGAGACAGCCAATAGGTTTGAGTTTGTTGTAATTCCTCAGACTGTGAATAGAGTTGCAACCGTTGCGCCCATTGTTTAAATGCAGTCGTTTTTTGGGGTAGCTGGATGGTGCGTCCCTGAAGCTGCTGCTGATAGAGCATTTGAAAATCTTCTAACAAGATGCGCCAAGACACTCCATCCACAACCAAATGATGAATGATGAACAACAGACGACTGGACTTGCCAGCGCCAAAATCAAACCAGACCACCCGTATCAGCGATCCCTCTGCCAGATTCAGGCTGGCTTGCAGTTGCTCGATCGCTCTAACCATTGCACTATTTTGCTGGGTGTCTGGTAGTTCAGAAAGATCGATCTCAGCACAGGGATCAGGTGACCATTCTGCATTGACCGCTTTCCAACAGTTTCCTTCTTGATAAAACCGCGATCGTAGTGCATCATGATAGCTCAGTAACTGCTGCATCACCTGTTTGAGAACAGTGAGATCTAGCCGCTGATGCACTGTCAGCAATACTGCCTGATTCCAATGGTGTATGTCTGGCAATGACTGCTCAAAAAACCAGTGTTGAATCGGGGTCAGCGGCAGTGAACCTGTGACTAACTCCTGGTCAGCCGTTGTGTGAGAGGCAGTGCTAACGATCGCTGCTAACGCCTGGATGGTCTGATGTTGAAACAACTGCTTGGGAGTTAAATGCAACCCAGCTTGATTTGCTTTTGCAATGATTTGCAGGCTGAGGATAGAGTCCCCACCCAATTCAAAAAAGTTGTCCTGCACTCCGATTGTCTCGATCGCCAACACCTGTGACCAAATCTCCACAAGCTGCTGTTCTATGAATGTTTGGGGAGCGATGTAGCGAGTGGCTAACCTTGATCGGGAGATCTCCGGTGCAGGTAGGGCGCGGCGATCGGTCTTTCCACTAGAAGTTAGCGGCATCTGTTCCAACCAGACGAAGGCTGAAGGAATCATATACTCTGGCAATCGCTGGTTTAGCCAGTTTCGTAGCGTCTGAACTGCAATTTCCTCAGCATCTCGCAGAACTCCATAGGCAACTAGGTATTTCTGTCCGGTTACTTCTTCCCGCGCGACCACTACCGCTTCCCGTACTTGGGGATGCTGACTCAAAACCGCTTCTATTTCACCTAACTCAATCCGAAATCCCCGAATTTTGACTTGATAATCCGTCCGACCCAAAAATTCAATCGCTCCATCTGCTCTGTAGCGAGCCAGATCTCCTGTGCGGTAGAGTCTTGCTCCCGGTACATCACTAAAAGGATGGGGAATAAATCGCTCTGCCGTAAGTACCGGACGATCGAGATAGCCTCTTGCCAAACCCATTCCGCCGATGTAAAGCTCACCAGGAACCCCAATCGGTACAGGCTGCAAGGAGTGATCAAGCAAGTGAATTTGTGTATTAGCAATTGGGCGACCGATTGGAACTGTGACTTGCTCAGAATGAGGATTGCATTCCCAGTACGTCACATCGATCGCGGCTTCTGTAGGCCCGTAGAGATTGTGTAGGGCGGCATTTAGTCGCTCAAAAAAGCGATTTTGTAGTTCCACAGGTAAAGCTTCGCCACTACAAAAAACCTGCCGAATGCAGCCACAGGCTTCTGGTAGTTCTGGCTCCTCTAGAAAAGCCTGAAGCATAGATGGAACAAAATGCAGCACCGAGATGTTCTGTTCTGCAATTAACCGGATAAGGTAGGCACTGTCTCGATGTCCCCCTGGTTGCGCCATAACCAGACAAGCACCTGTAGCCAGCGTCCAAAAGAACTCCCAGACGGAGACATCAAAGCTAAATGGTGTTTTTTGGAGAACGCGATCGCGGGACGTTAACTGATACGTTGCTTGCATCCAGCAAAGGCGATTATCGATGCCTCGATGGGTATTCATCACCCCTTTCGGCTTGCCTGTAGAGCCAGAAGTGTAAATCACATATGCTAAATTCCCTAAGCTGGCAACAGGATCAGGATTAGTGGAGCATTCCTGAGCAATCTGACCCCAATCGGTGTCTAGACAAAGAATCTGCCCCTGAAAATCCGAGACGATCGGCTTCAAATGCTGTTGGGTGAGTAAAATTGGAACTTGAGCATCTGTCATCACAAATGCTAATCGATCGCCTGGATAGTCTGGATCAAGCGGCACGTAAGCTCCACCCGCCTTAAGAACTGCTAGCAGCGCGATCGCCATTTCTAGCGATCGCTCCAGGCAAATTCCTACTCGTACCTCTGCTCCGACTCCTAATCGATGTAGGAAATGAGCGAGTTGATTGGCGCGAGTATTTAATTCTCGATAGGAAAGGTGTTGCCCTTCAAACACAACAGCGATCGCGTCGGGAGTTTTCTCGACTTGTCTTTCTACCCGTTGATGCAAACAAAGCTGCTCTGGATAAACAACCTGCGTTTGATTCCATTGAATCAGGAGTTGCTGTTCTGCTGCGGTCAGTAACGGTAGCTGACTGAGGCGTTGCTGTGGATTGGTGACGATTCCTTCCAGCAACATTCGCAGGTGTCCGATCAATCGCTCTATCGTATCGACTGCGAACAAATCACAGTTATATTCCAGTCCGCCTAACAATCCCTGTTCAGTTTCACTGAAGAGAAGCGATAAATCAAACTTGGCAGTGCTACTCTCCAAGGGTTGAGGAGTGATTGTTAGTTCTGGCAATGCTAGTGTAGTTGTAGGCACATTTTGCACCCCGAACATGACCTGAAACAGGGGAGCATGGCTCAATGTTCGCTCTAAATTAAGCGCTTCGATCAGTTGTTCAAACGGGAGATCCTGATGAGTGTAAGCCTGCAATGTCACTTCTCGCACCCGCGCCAGTAACTCGCTGAATGGGGGATCGCCCGATAGATCCGTTCGTAAAACCAGTGTGTTAACGAAGCAACCAATCAGGGATTCTGTCACGCTTTGGGTGCGATTCGCGATCGGCGTACCAACTAACATATCTGTCTGCTGAGTGTAGCGATAGAGCAGCGTCGTGAAGGCTGTCAGCAGGGTCATGAATAGCGTAGCGTTGTGTTGTTGACTCAGTTGCTTGAGCTTGGTAGTGAGAGAAGCCGAAAGTTGCAGCCAGCAGGTTTTTCCCCGAAAGGTTTGAACCGGAGGACGCGGATAATCGGTGGGTAGCGATAACAGTGGGGGTAAAGACTGTAGGTGTTGTTTCCAGTAGGATAAATGTGTGTTCAGTCGATCGCCCTTGAGAGATTCACGCTGCCAGTAAGCAAAATCAGCATATTGAATCGGAAGTTCTGGCAATGGAGAGGGATTACCTTGAGAGAAAGCACGGTAAAGAATCATCAATTCACGTATCAGTACCTGCGCTGACCATGCATCTGAAACAATGTGGTGAATTGTACATAAAATCACATGCTCAGAGGATCGCAACCGCAGCAGTGTGATTCGTAAAAGCGGAACCTGACTCAGATCAAACGGTTTTTGAGCCGTTTCGATCGCAAGGTGCTGAATTTCTGTTTGCTGTTGAGTCGTGGATTGTTCAGATAGATCCACCACAGGAATATTTAGACTGACAACGGGATGAATGACTTGAAGCGGTTGCCCTTGAAGCGTGGTAAAACTGCTCCGCAACACCTCATGACGGCGTAAAATTTCATTCAAACTCTGCTCCAACGCTGGAATATTCAAACAACCTTGCAAGTGCAGAACTGTGGGAATGTTGTAAACAGCGTTCTCTGGTTCTAGCTGATTCAAAACCCACATACGCTGCTGCGAAAAAGACAGCGGGTTTCCTACCTGTGCAGGACAACGAGCCACGATCGACTGCTTATCAGAATCTATAAATTCGCCGCGCAGACGCTTTTCCAGCAGGGCGCGTTTTGCGTCTGAAAGCTGCAATTTTCGAGTTGCGATCGAGTCATTGTGCTGCATAATTCTACCCCCTCTTCTGGACAAGTTCTTGCGCTTCTGTTTCGGTTAATTCTTCTATTTCCGCCAGTAGGATTGCTTCGATCTGTTCAGCAACGGCTGCAACTGTGTGCGCCTCAAAGAGTTGCCGCAGCGGGAGTTCCACCTGAAAGATCTGTCGTAATCGAGCCAGTACTTGAGTTGCCAGCAGGGAGTGTCCACCTAGCTCAAAGAAGTTGTCGTAAATGCCGACCTTTTCCACCCCCAGAATTTCTGACCAGATAGTCGCGATCGTCGCTTCAACCGAATTGCGAGGCGCAACATACGATTGGACAGATTTGGCTTTTTCAGGTGTAGGCAGCGCATGATGATCAACTTTGCCATTGGCAGTCAAGGGCAACGCTTTTAATTCCACAAAGGCGGCGGGAATCATGTATTCCGGTAGCTTCTGCTTCAGAAATTGCCGCAGGTCTGACACAGGAATTGAAGCCTGTAGTACTACATAAGCAACCAGCACCGGATTTTTCGGATCGTCTTCCCTCAACTGCACGATGGCTTCTCTCACCTCTGGATGGTGTAGCAATCGCGCTTCAATTTCTCCCAGTTCAATCCGAAATCCATGCAATTTAACTTGCTGGTCAACGCGCCCCAAAAACTCCAGGTTGCCGTTGGGTAAATATCGAACGAAATCTCCAGTTTTGTAGAGCCGTCGATCAAGCTGATGAGAGATAAATTTTTCAGTTGTTAGATCAGAACGGTTCAAATATCCTCGCGCTAGTCCTGCACCAGCAATATAAAGTTCACCTGTGGCTCCGATCGACACAGGATGTCCGTGACTATCCAGAACATAAATCTGCGTGTTGGCGATCGCTCGTCCGATCGGCACTGTTTCCGAAATGCGGTTCGCTAAATCTTCTGGCTTAACAGCATACGTGAGTACTCCCACCGTTGTTTCTGTCGGCCCATAATGATTAAAGATTTCGCAGGTGTGCATCTGTTGTTGAATCTGCTCAATTAAGCTCCAACGGCAAACTTCTCCGCCCAAAACTAATCGCTGTCGGGGCAAAATTTTGGTGGGATCTGGACAATCGAGTAAAGCTTGTAGATGGGAGGGCACGATCTTGAGACAGTCGATCGGGTGCTGACTAAAATATTCAGCCAGTGCTTGAGCATCACAGGCGCGGTCAGCCGCAATGATATGTAAACAGCCGCCGCTACAGAGACAGGGAAACAGCATTGTGTAACTGAGGTCTGCTGCCAGCGTGGACACGATCGCATAGCTGGCGTTAGGTGGAAAACTTAACCGCTCTGAAATGCTGTGCAGGTAGTTGAGAATCTGTCGATGTTCAATGACTACTCCTTTGGGCTGTCCAGTCGAACCAGACGTGTAAATGATGTAGGCAATGTTATTCGGAGCGATCGCAAGATTGAGATTCTCAGGACTGTGTTGAGTGATCGTCACTTGATCGTCATCCAAGCAGATCACCTGCGGTCGGGATTCAGGTAGGCGATGCAATAACGATTTCTGAGTGAGGACGATCGACACCTGAGCATCCTGTAACCGAAACCCTAAGCTAGCAGTTGGTAAAGCTGGATCGATTGGTAGGTAAGAACTTCCTGCTTTCAGGACTGCTAGAACTGCGATAACTAGCTCTAACGATCGCTCCAGATAAATCGCAATTGCAGTATCTGGTTTAGCCCCGCATTGTTGTATATAGTGAGCGAGTCGGTTAGCTTGACTATTTAATTCTCGATATGTCATCGATTGGCTCTCAAACACCAATGCAGTGGCATCTGGATTTTGCTCAACTTGCTGTTCAAATTGCTGAGGCAAACACGCATTGAGTGGGTAGACAACCGCCGTGTTGTTCCATTTGACTAGCAGTTGATCAAGGTCTTCAGCGCTTAGAAGATTAAGTTGAGCGATCGAGCCTTCTGGTTGAGCAGTGGCACTTTCGAGTAGAGTTTGTAGCTGAGACGCAAGACAGGAAATTGCTTGAGTAGAGAACAGGTTGGAATTGTACTGCAACTCGATAGTTAGATGACCTGCTTGTATAAAGCTGCTGAGTTTTAGGTCGAAGCGATCGCTATAAACTTGCTGTCGCTCAATTTCCCAGGATAGTTCTGGCACAGATTGGGATAACTGCTCAGAAAACTCAAAGCTTAAGGGAAAGAATTCTTGATCCTTCAATTCATCAAACCTGTCCTGCCACTCCTCCATCGCCTGCCAGGTTTGATGAGTTTGACGCAGCACTTCGCTGAATGAAATCCCTTTTGTTAACTGACTTTTTAATGGTAGAGACTGGCTCAATAAGCCAACAACAGACTCTAATTCTTCATACTGTTGATAGCTCCAAACGACTCCGATCGTGATTTCTGCTTGTCCGGTCAATCGCCCAATTAACACCTGCCAACACGCTAGTAAAAAGAGTGCGATCGACACACCATACCGCTCTGCTGTCGCTTGAATTTGAGTGTTAATTTCAGGCGAGAGGGGAACAGAATAAACCTGTGGCTTAAATGAAGTAATCCCATCTGTGATCACTCTAAATGGCAACTTTAATGAGGTTAGCTGCGAATTTTGCTGCCAGTACGATTCCGTAGTGTTATTTTCTTCTAACAGTTCATTCTGCCACTCTGAGAACTGTACATATTGCACCACTTCCTCTGATGAAATTTGATCTATCAAGTTATGCGTGTAAGCTTGAAATAAATCCTTTACCAAATTTTGTAAACTTCTCGAATCTGCACAGAGCGCAGGCAATGTCAGGATCAGTAAGAATTCTTGGGGTAACAGTTCAAGTAGGAGCGATCGTAACAATGGCAACTGCTCTAGACTCTCGAACTTGCCTTGTTCTGCTTCGATCAAGGATTCGATCTGAGAAGCTTTAGCTTCAATGCTCAGATCAAAGGATTGCCAGACGAGTGAAGCTATAGGATGAATGATTTGCAGCGGTTGTTTCATCCCAGCCCGACGACCAAACGTAGTTCGTAAACTGTCATGGCGATTAACAACAGCTTGGAGAGCAGCGTGTAGGCGATCGCGATCAATCTCTCCGTTTAACTGAATCACACATTGAGCGATGTAGCGATCGCCAGATGCCTGTAGCCTCCACAAGCGCTGTTGTTGGGGAGACAATCTGTATCCTGTAATGATTGGGTTTTGCATAAATCTATTTCTCTTAACTCAGTCTTAATTGGCGGATAGGCGGCGATCGACAGACATCTCTCCCATTGCCACAACAATTTTGCGGAACCCAATGTAAGGATTACGCCCGTGAGCAACCAGCAAATTATCCAACATCAAAATGTCTCCTGGCTGCCAGGTAAACTGCTGTTTTAGCTGTTGATAAAGCTCTTCAATTTCCGTTAAAACAGATGCTTCAATGTCCGACCCATCGCCGTAGTAAACTTGACGCGGCAGCATTTCTGCGCCAAATAAATCTAGTAAGGATGCCTGGACAGACGGTTCCAAGAACGATAGATGATGGAGTTGCAACTGATTGAAAAATACCCACTCCTGGGTTTTTGGGTGCTGAATGATCGCAGGTCGAATCTGGCGAGTTCTTAAGCCGTCATGATCCAGCCATTCAAACTCGATTCCTGTTTGGTGACAGTAGGTTTCAACAATAGCGCGATCGCTGGTGCGGAAGAAATCTTGCCAGCTTACATCTAACCCTTTCGTGTAGTTGCGGACGTACATTAGTTGCTTTTCTGATAAGCGATCGCGGACTGCCGAACTGAGATGCTGATACATCTGCCGACAATCGACGATCGGGGTTTCTCCGCCTTGTTCAGCAGGTTGCACACAGTAGAACCAGATTTTTATCGGATAGCGATGCAGGTGAGAGCTTTCGTTGTGAAACAGAATTGCTTTGTCAGCAGGATAGGGAGTGGAGCCGTACACTTTTCCGCTAATGCCTGCTCTGGGTAAATCGCCATACTCCTCAAATAACTCTGGACAAATTGCTTGAGCAAATTGCTCAAACGCCTGAGCCGATGGAACCTGAAATCCTCGAAATAGAATGCCTCCATGCTGCAATAGTTGGGTTTCAATCCAATCGCAATTTTCTCTGACCCAATCTGCTACGTCTAAGGATTCGATCGCGGGTTCTACCATTAGCGGCAGCGGCGCATGGGATTGTAACACTCGCGTTCTAATCAGTTCTCCTTGCGGCAGGCTGATCGCTTTTGGCACGATTTGCTTAAATTTCTTCAGGCTCTCTAACTTGCGTTGTTTTTGAGCGATTGCTTTTTGCGATTTTTCGGCATCGGTGTACAGATTCAAATGACCTATCGGTGTATCGGGCTGGGCCACAATACTGTTGAGCAAGGCTTCAAACTGTCGTGATAAGGCTGCGATCGTGTCTGGGCGAAACAGATCTGTGCGGTAATTCCAGGTGCCAACGGTTCCCTGATCCGTATCTTCCATAAACAATGCCAAATCGAATTTAGCGGCTCCTGTTTCAACCACTAGAGGCGTTGCGGTTAATCCAGATAGCTCTAGCGGGGGCATGGGAGCATTTTGTAAAACAAACAAAACTTGAAACAGGGGCGTGTGGCTGCGGCGATCGGAACGCAATGCATCTACTAGGCGAGAAAATGGTAAATCCTGATGGGCATAGGCTTCCAGCATCACCGTTCGCACCCGTTGCAGCAAATTCCTAAAACTGGGATTGCCAGAGAGATCCGTTCGGATTACCAGTAAATTAACGAAGAAACCAATTAATGGTTCAATTCCAGCATGGTTGCGGTTTGCTACATCAGTACCAACAACAAGCTCTTCCGCTCCGCTGTAGCGGTGAAGCAGTGTTTGAAATGCTGCTAGTAGCGTCATGAACATTGTCGCTCCTGCCTGATGACTCAACTGCTTCAGTGCTATCGCCAAATTGGGAGGTAGGGTGAACGTCGCGATCGCACCCGGTGCAGTTGGGATGGATGGGGGTGGGTCGATCGGTAATTTCAGTTGGGGCAGTCCGGTGAGTTTCCGCTGCCAGTAGGACATCTGCCGCTGCAACACTTCTCCCTGCAACCATTGTCGCTGCCAGACAGCAAAATCGGCGTACTGGATGGGCAGGGCTGGCAGTGGAGCAGGATTTCCTGTTAGCAAGGCGTTGTAGCAAATGGTCAATTCTTGTACCAGCACGCCTAGCGACCAGCCATCAGAAACAATATGGTGTAGGGTCAATAGCGCCACATGCTCAGACTCCGACAGCCGCAGCAACTCAGTCCGCATTAATGAACCTTGCGCCAGATCGAAGGGGAGACGAGCCGCTTCGGTAAGCAATTGTTGTAGCTCCAGATTGCGTTGTGTTGGCTCCAGGCTACTGAGATCAACAATGGGAATTTTTACTGTTTGCACCGGAGCAATCACCTGAACAGGGTTGCCATCAACGAGCGGAAACGTAGTCCGCAAAATCTCATGGCGCTGCACGATCGTGTTCAAACTCTGTTCCAAGATGGCGATATCCAGGAAGCCGCTCAAGCGTAATGCGATCGGCATATTGTAAGCAAAATCGCCTGGTTGCAGTTGATCTAGAAACCACAGTCGCTCTTGAGCAAATGACAGCGGCAAATTGTCTCGTTGGAGAACGGGTTCGATCGGCGGAACCTGGGATTCTGACTTAGCTTGGATCTGCGATCGCACCTCCTCTGCTAAGGCTGCGATCGTGGGAGATTCAAACAGGCAACGTAGTGGAAGTTCGACTTGAAATGATTCCCGAATCCGGGAGACCACCTGCGTGGCAAGCAGAGAGTGACCGCCCTGTTCAAAGAAATTGATATCTATGCCAACGGATTCCACACTAAGTACCTGCTGCCAGATCTCCGCGATCGCGGACTCGATCGGATCGCGGGGTGCCGCAATGTTGGTTAACTCCGATCGACTAGGCTTCAGAGCCGCCAGCGCCCGACGATCAATTTTACGATTCGGAGTCAGAGGGAACGATTCCAGCACTCGAAATTCGCTGGGCACCATATACTCTGGTAGCTGCGCTTTGAGAAATTCTCGTAAGGCAGAGTCGGCGATCGGTGAGTCGTGCGGTACAACAAATGCCAGCAGGTGCGGATGGGGTTCTCCTGAGAGCAATACGACAACTTGGCGGACTTGAGGATGCTGAGACAGTATTGCTTCAATTTCTCCTAACTCAATCCTGAATCCCCGCAGCTTCACCTGATGATCCACTCGCCCCACATACTCGATGCTGCCATCCGCTCGATACTTCACGCGGTCACCCGTCCGATACAACCGCGCTCCTGGGGTTGCACTAAATCCATCCGGGACAAATCGCTCTGCTGTCAGGTCATCTCGTCCCACATACCCCCGCGCCACGCCTGCTCCGCCGATGTATAGTTCTCCGATGATGCCAATGGGCACAGGCTGTTGTTCTTTGTCGAGAACGTAGAGTTGGGTGTTGGCGATCGCACGTCCAATCACGGCGGCTTCTGTGGCATCAGTGAGGCGATGGCGCGTAGACCAGATTGTGGTTTCCGTGGGGCCGTAGAGATTCCATAGTGCCACGCCGCGTGGTAACAACTGGGCAGCAAGGTCGGGGGTGAGGGCTTCTCCGCCACACAGCATCGTTAGACCCGGTAATCCCTGCCAATCGGCTTCTAGTAGCAGTCGCCAGGTGGCAGGAGTTGCTTGCATGAAGGTGGCTTGTGTCTGAGCGAGCGAGGTGGCTAACTGCCTGCCATCGACTGCCGTGGCTCGGTCTACCAGTTCTACCGTGGCCCCCACAACGAGAGGCAGCAGCAATTCCAGCACCGCAATATCAAACGAGAGCGAGGTGACAGATAGCAGCACATCGCCCGGACTCAGGTTCAAGTCCTGCTGCATCGCGTAGAGAAAGTTGACCACCGCGCGATGAGGAATCTGCACCCCTTTTGGTCTGCCCGTGGAGCCAGACGTGTAGAGGATGTATGCCAACTGGGCTGAAGTCGCTGGGCAGGGGAGAGGCGATCGAGATGAACAATCACGCCAGACTTGATCGAGCGGCAAAACCAGACCTGCAAAAGGTAAGACATTTTCCAGAGTTGTGTCGGTCAGCAGCACGGCAACTTGAGCATCGGTGAGGATGAAGGTAAGGCGGTCTGGGGGATAAGCAGGGTCAAGGGGAACATAGGTGCCACCCGCTTTGAGAACGGCGAGTAGAGCAATTAAGAGGTCAGGGGAACGCTCCAGAAATAGACCGACGCGAGTTTCGCTGCAAACTCCCACCTGTTGCAGATGGTGAGCGAGATGGTTGGCACGCTGGTTGAGGGTGTCGTAAGTGAGGGCGGAGTCGTGGTAGCGCAGGGCGATCGCTTCTGGTCTTTGTTGCACCTGAGCTTCTACCCATTCATGCAGGCACACTTCAGGAGTCTCGGTGTTGGTTTGATTCCATTCCACTAGCATGATTTGGCGCTCTGTGGATGTTAACAACGGCAGATTGGCAAGGCGCTGCTCTGGGTCAGCCACGATGCCAGCCAGCAAAGTCTGAAAATGCTCCAATAACCGCGCGATCGTGCTCTCATCAAACAGATCAGTGTTGTACTCTAGTGCCCCCAGCAGTGCTTCCTCTGAGTCGCTAAACACCAGGGTCAGATCAAACTTGGCGGTATTGGTTACGCTCGCTTGTGGAGTCAAGGTTAAGCCAGAAGTTTCGAGCGGTGCGATCGCGGGATGTACACTCAGCATCACCTGCACCAAAGGCGTATGGCTGGTCTGACGCTCCAGGTTTAGAGTCTCAATTACTTGCTCAAACGGCACATCTTGATGGGCGTAAGCGTTCAGTGCCGTTTCACGCACTTGGGCAAGCACCTGAGAAAACTGAGGATTGCCCGATAGATCGGTACGGAGGATCAGCGTGTTGAGGAAGCAGCCAATCAAATCGGCAAGCCCTGGATGATGGCGATTCGCGATCGGGGTGCCAATCAAAATATCGGTTTGCTGGGTGTATCGGGACAGTAACGTGGCAAATGCCGCCAGCAAGGTCATGAATAGGGTTGTCCCGTGCTGCTGTCCTAACTGCTGGAGTGCCTGTTTGAGCGGAGACTGTATTCGCAGCCGTTCGGTTTTACCCCGAAAACTCTGAACGGCTGGACGGGAGCGATCGAGGGGTAGCGGGAGCAGAGTGGGAGGGTTGTGCAATTGCTGCTGCCAGTATGCTAACTGGGCTTGCATCACGTCTTCTTGCAACCAGCGCCGCTGCCAGTCAGCAAAATCAACGTACTGAATCGAGAGGTCTGGTAAGGGAGCAAATCTCCCGTGGCAGAAGGCATCGTAGAGAACCGCCAGTTCCCGCACTAGAATTTGTGCTGATCCGGCATCTCCAATCAAGTGGTGCAGAGTGACAAACAGCAGGTGTTTAGTGGGTTGGAGTTGCGCGATCGTGACCCGCAAAAGAGGAGCCTGACTCAGATCAAAGCTGTGTTGCGCTACTTCTGCCGCCAGCCGCTGCGTCTCGGTTTGCTGCTGAATGGCTGAGAGTGCTTGTAGATCAACAACGGGTAGATTGAAGCTGAAAGGTAGGTGAATGACTACTTGGGGCTGCCCATCCTTAGCTTCAATACTGGTACGCAAGACTTCATGCCGCTGCAAGAGGGCGTTGAAACTTTGCTTCAAAGCGGACAGATTCAAGGAACCGCTGATATGTAACACCGTGGGAATGTTGTAAACCGGATTATTGGGTTCTAACTGCTGCAAAAACCAGATCCGCTGCTGGGCAAAGGAGAGGGGTAAGACTTCACTACGGGAAATGGGTCGAATCGGCTGGAACGACTGAACGATCGCCTGCTCTGATTTCAAGCTCTCGGCGAATTCTGCAATGGTTGGAGCCTCGAATAAGCGCCGCAGCGGAACCTCCACCTGTAAGGCAGATTGCACCCGTGCGATCGCTTGCGCCACCAGCAGCGAATGTCCACCTAATTCAAAAAAGTTATCGTGAATGCTGATCGACTTGCGCCCTAAGATCTGCGTCCAAATTTCAACTAAGATCGCTTCTGTGGCGGTGCGGGCTGGAATGGGAGAACTCTCCGCAGGCGTGGCATCTGGAGCAGGAAGGGCACGGCGATCGACCTTGCCATTTTGATTCAGCGGCAGCGCCTCCAGTAGCACGCAGACAGAGGGTACCAAATAGCTGGGTAATTGTTGCAGCAGATCACGCCGTAAGCTGTTGGAATTCAAGTCCGTGGCAGGTTCTGGCACAACGTAGGCAACTAATTGGGCAGGATCTTGCCGCAGGATCACTACAGCGTCTTGAACCGCAGAATGCTTTCGTAGCGCAGCTTCCACTTCTCCCAGTTCAATCCGAAAGCCGCGCCATTTCACCTGTTGATCTGCCCGTCCGACAAATTCCAGCCTGCCATCGGCGCGATAGCGCACGAGATCCCCGGTTTTGTACAAGCGCTTACCTGCCACAGAACTGAACGGATGGGGCAGAAACGCCTGATCTGTTAGGTCTGATCGACCCAGGTATCCCCGCGCCAACCCGACGCTGCCGAGATACAGTTCACCAATGACCCCGATCGGAACGGGTTGTTTGTGACGATCCAGCACGTAGGTTTGGGTATTCGCAATGGCACGCCCGATCGAGGGGTTCGTATCCGTCGCCGTACATTCAGCCACCGTAGCGCACACGGTTGTTTCAGTCGGGCCATAGGCATTGAAAAATTGTCGCCCCACTGCCCAAGTGGAAACTAACGCCGCTGGACAGGTTTCTCCCGCCACAATCAGTGTATGCAGAGCAGGCAGATTAGACGGAGACAGAGCGGCGAGAGCAGACGGGGGCAGCGTTGCGTGAGTAATGGCGTGAGTTTGCAAAAACTGCTGCAATGGCGAACCGGGCAATCGCTGATCAGATCGACCTAGATACAGTGTGGCTCCCGATCGCCATGCCATCACCAGTTCCCATACCGACGCATCGAAGTTAAACGAGGCAAATTGCAGAATGCGGCTGTCTGACGATAAGCGAAAGGTTTGCTGTTGTGCCTGACTCAGGTTTGCCAGTCCGCGATGAGTCAGCAGCACGCCTTTTGGCTGTCCGGTAGAACCAGATGTGTAAATGACGTAAGCCAGATGATCCAGCGTGACAGAACTGGCAGGATTTGTGGTGGAACAGGCAGCGATCGCGCTCCAATCTGCATCCAGGCAGACAATCGAACCTGAGTAAGACGGCAATCGACTTTGCAGATCACGCTGGGTCACTAAGCCAACGATCTGTGCATCAGCCAGCATAAATGCCAATCGATCGCTAGGGTAGTCAGGATCAAGCGGCAGATAAGCGCCTCCAGCCTTGAGAACTGCCAGGATCGCAATCAGCATGTCTAGAGACCGTTCTAAGCAGATCCCGACCCGTTGATCAGGATCGACTCCCCAACTTTGGAGGAAGTGAGCAAGCTGATTTGCTCGATCGTTCAGTTCCCCGTAGCTAAGCGGTTGCTCGTTCCATAGAGCGGCGATCGCGTCTGGGTGCTGTTGCGCCTGCATTTCCACCCAGTGATGCAGACATACCTGCGGATAGTCCGTCTGAGTTTGAGTCCAGGTTTCTAGTAGCTGATGCCGCTCTGGTTCTGTTAAAAGCGGTAACTGAGAAAGCCGCTGATGAGGGGTTGACGCAATTCCAGTCAGAAGCGTCTGAAAATGATCCACCATGCGGCGCATCGTTGCAGCGTCAAAGAGATCAGTGCGGTATTCGATCCAGCCTTCAACGCCGTCGGCGGTTTCCAGCAAGTTCATCACCCAATCAAATTGTGTCGTTGCTGTGTGCAGAGGGCGCGGTTTTAGACTCAATCCACCACACCTCTGCGGCGCGATCGGCGCGGTTTGCAGGGTAAACATCACCTGAAGCAGTGGCGCATGACCGAGACTCCGCTCTGGTTGCACCGCCTCCACCAGTTTTTCAAACGGTAAATCTTGATGATGACTTGCTTCTAGGACAACCGATCGCACTCGTTGCAGCAGTTCCAGAAATGTGGGATCGCCCTCCAGGTTGGTTCGCAATACCAGCGGATTTACCAGCACCCCCATCAGAGCTTCTGTCTCAGCGCGATTGCGGTTTGCTACCGGAGCGCCAATCAAAATATCGGTTTGATCCGTGTAGCGGTAGAGCAGTGTTTTGAAGGCTGCCAGCAACGTCATAAACAGGGTCGCCCCGTGCTGCTGTCCCAGCGATCGCAGCGGTTGAATGAGTAACTTAGGTAGGTGAAGCGCTTGCACGGCTCCCTGAAAGCTTTGCACTGGAGGACGGGGACGATCGCAGGGGAGTGGTAAAACTGCCGGAGCTTCCGCAAGCTGCTGTCTGCCGTAGGATAAATGCTGCTCCAGATCCTTTTGCAACCACTGCCGCTGCCACACTGCAAAATCGACGTATTGAATGGGCAAATCCGGTAGCGGCGAGGACTTCCCATCCAGAACCGCCTCGTATAGCAGTGCCAGTTCTCGAACGAAAATTCCTAGCGACCAACCATCCGCCACGATGTGATGCACATTGAGCAGGAGAACATACGTCTCTGCATCCAACTTCAGCAGGGTTGTTCGTAGCAGTGGGCCCTGCGCTAAATCAAACGGGCGTTGTGCTACCTCAGTTGCCAACTGCTGCACGGCTGCTTCCTGCTCAGATGGGGGCAGAGATTGTAAATCTATCATTGGCAGATCCCAGGATGCAGCAGGTTGAATGACCTGCATCGGTTCTCCATCCGATGTGGTAAAGATGGTTCGTAGTCCTTCGTGGCGCTGACAGAGCGCGGTCAGACTTTGCTGCAAACCAGATACCTGTAGCCGACCCTTGAGATCGACGGCTGCGGGCACGTTGTAAAGCGGAATTTCTGGATAAAGCTGATGTAGAAACCACAATCGCTGTTGAGCAAATGACAGCGGAAAAGCATGACCTGTTCGAGGTTGGGGCTGAATTCGCGATCGCGCCTGCCGACTTTGCTGAAGCCGCTGAGTCAGTTTCGCCAGTTGATCCGGCGATAGGTTGGCTATCCGATCGGCATTATTCATAATCTCCCCCTAAGAATTCAGCTTCTAGTTCTGCCAGCAGGTCAGGATTAACTTGATCGGCAATCGACTGAGCAATCACCTCAGCCAGCTTTGCCACGGTAGGTTGATCAAACAAGCTCCGCAGCGACACCTCTACTGAGAAGGTTTCACGAACGCGGGAAATTACCTGGGTTGCTAGCAGGGAGTCTCCCCCTAGATTAAAGAAAGTGTCGTGAATGCCAATCTGATCACGGCTCAAAAGCTGGCACCAGATGTCTGCTAGTGCTGTTTCGATCGCTGTGCGCGGAGCCACAAACGTAGAGTCTAAACTCGGTGCAGTGGGACGCTTCAAAGCCAGCAGCGATCGACGATCAACTTTCCCATTTGCCGTTAGCGGTAAGGTTTCCATCGGCATATAGGCAGACGGTAGCATGTACTCTGGTAGCTTCTCCGCTAGAAACGTTCGGAGCTTCTGTGGCTGAAAGTGCTGAACCGATGCAGGACTTCGCGCCAGCAGCACATCAAACCCTAGCCACTCAGCGATCGAGCCAGATTGAGCCAGGATTTGACAATCGGTAAACCCGGTAGCGGTGAGAACCTGCCGCCACTGTGCCTGAGACAGCAAGGGATGCTGTTGTCGCAGATGGGTGTCTTCAAATCGATCGAAGCCCTGTTGCAGCCCCATACTGAGATCAAAGGCAGGATGGAACTGGGTTTCCTCTAGTAGCAGTAAGAGTCCCCCTGGTGCTAGAAGCGAACGAATGTGGTGCAAGGTTTCGCTGATGTTGCGGGTGGCATGAAGGACGCTGGAGGCAATTACGATATCGAATGTATGCAATTCATAGCCCTGTTCCTGCGGGTCTTGCTCCAAATCTAGCCGTCCGGTTTGCAGAAATGGGTAAGCCGCAAACCGCGATCGCGCCCGCTGCAAGAAATAGCTAGAAATGTCGGTGAATAGGTAAGTTGTACGATCGGGGGGAAGCACAGGCAATAAATGCAGCGTCGTGGAACCGATCCCGGCACCAACCTCCAGAATTCGCAGCGGTTCTGACTGCCAGGATTCGGCAATCTTGCTAATTAGCGATCGCATTACGGCATTGCTTGCCTGAAATTGCTTTTGATAAATTTCTGGAACTGCGTCGGCAGCATAAATTTCGGCTGAATGCTGCGTCTCAGTTAGGATATCCGCCAGATTTTCAGCTACCTGAAGGAGTAGTTGGGTTGCTTCCTGACTCAATCCCCAACCTTGTGTCGCTCCTGTGTGAACACGGGCAATCAGATCGCGAGATAGATGGGTCGGTAAGGGAGATACTTGCACAAAGCGATCGCCTTGCTGACTCAGCCAGCCATGCTGCGTTAGTTGAGTCAGTGCCCGTTGCAGCCAGCGTTGATAGCGGGGCTGGATCTGACAGTGCCGCAATAGTTCTGTCACATCAGCATCATTGTCAGATTGAAAGGCTCCTAGCTTCTGTAATGCAACGCCTGTAGCGTGGAGATAAAGCTGCTCTAGAGAGTGCCAAAATTCTGAGAACGTCTTGAGATCGATCGCCTCAACAGATGGGGACGGCTGGAGCGACTTCGTTAGTACCTCCCACTGTTTGGGTGTCATTGATGCTTGCCGCTGCAAAAACAGTGAATCTAATTTATCTACAGCAGGAACTACATACGCTACAAGTTGCTGAAGTGATCCGTCTCCCGTTGCTAAAACAACTGCTTCCTGAACCGCTGGATGTTGCTCCAGAGTCGCTTCAATTTCCCCTAGCTCAATCCGATAGCCCCGCAGCTTCACTTGAGAATCTTCGCGCCCCAGAAACTCGATCTGCCTGTTGGGTAAATATCGCCCTAAATCTCCAGTGTTGTAGAGCCGTCCGAGTCGAGGATGGTCGATGAAACTGGTGATCGTTCTAGCATCATCCTGCCAGTAGCCCTGCGCTAAACCCATCCCCGCAATATACAACTGCCCCGGAACCCAGACTGGACGCGGCTCTAATTGCTCATCTAGTACATAAAACTGCTGATTTCGCATCGGCTGCCCGTAGGGAATGCTTTTCCAAGCTGGATCAACAGCCGCGATCGCATACAGAATCGACCAAATCGAAGCCTCAGTCGCTCCGCCCAAACTGACCACTTGCACTGCTGGAACGAATTGTTTGAGGCGATCGGGCAAGGAAAGTGGCAGCCAGTCTCCACTCAGCAGCACCAGCCGCAGGCTGTCCGGTAACACTCCGCAGCGCCCTGCGCCATACTCCAGAAGCATTTGCATCAAGGCGGGAACTGAATTCCACAGTGTGACGTGTTCGCGCTCCAAAATCTCTGACCAAACGGCGGGATCTTTCGTGGCTGTTGCAGGTGGCAGGACGATCGTGCCGCCCGCTGCCAGCGTTCCAAAAATGTCATACACAGAGAGGTCAAAGCTGAGAGAAGAAAGGGCAAACACGCGGTCTTGTGATCCGACCAGGAAGCGCTGATTGATGTCCAGAATCGTGTTAACGGCTCCCTGATGGTCGATCATTACACCTTTGGGAAGCCCTGTCGATCCGGAGGTGTAGATCACATAGGCAAGATCAGTTGGCTGCTGCACAGGTTCTAGAAGCGGCTCGTCAGTCCAGTCTGCATCCTCAACATCCCAAACCTGCAAATGGCTAGCAGCGAACGACGCTTGGAGACATTGATGCGTCAGAACATGCCGAACGGCAGTTTGCTCTAGCAAATACCAGCGGCGTTCCTGCGGCAGTTCCGGATCGATCGGCACATAGGCACCCCCCGCCATCAGGACTCCCAATACCGCAACAACTTGCTGCCATCCTTTTTCTAAGACGATCGCCACCAGTTGATTTGGCAGCACTCCCGATCGTCGTAGCTGATGCCCAATGTAAGTAGCCCGACGCAAGAGTTCTGCATAGGTAAGGGTGCGATCGGGTGCAATCACCGCAGAGTGATCCGGCTGCATTTGAGCCTGTGCGATGAACAGAGTATGCAACAGATGCTTTGATACAGGAGCGGTCGTCTCGTTCAAGGTAGTCTGCAACGCTTGATCTGCCGTTGGTAGCAATACTGATCGATCTGCCTGCCAGGGTCGATCGCAAGTTGCTAAATCTTCCAGCAGGCGACAGTAAGCAGTCAGCATCGCATCTACCATCCCGTCTGGAAATAATCCCTCCACAGCATCCCAATTGAACACCAGCGCTCCGTTGTCCTCGTAAACCTGGTGATCTAACCAAACTTGAGGGGTTTGAGCAATGCTGTAGACCAACTTGCCCAGCCATTCGGTCGCAAATGCTGTTTCATCCTGCATCTGCGGATTTGCCAGCAGACTGGTGAACACCACGGGCATGGTGATTCGTCCGGCCCCTGCTTGAGCGCGAGAGAGTTCTCTCAAAACCCGAACACCGCTAACTGCACTGTGTTCCAGATCTTGCCACAATTGATGCTGAAGCTGTTGGGCACGCTGTTGAAAGGAAGCTGATTGACTGTAATCGACTGCAAGCAAAGTAAGGGACGTAAAATCACCGACAAGATCGTTAACTTGAGGATGGAGCGGTAACCGATTGAACGTCGTCAGGTTAATTGTGAAGTGACGAGTTTTGCTCCAGGTGGCTAACACATCGGCATAGGCAGCCAGCAGGATTCCCGATGGAGTCAAACCTGCTTGAACGGCGCGCTGCTTCAACTGCTGCCAAATTTCCTGCGACAGTGTGACAGTCCGACGTACAAACCGAGGGGTGTCAATGGCAGTCGGTGCGATCGCCAGGGGAAGTTCTGGTGCAGGGGGCAGTTGGGGAATTCGGGCTTGCCAGTAGGTGAGCGATCGCTGATACACCTCGGAGGCTTCCAGGGTCTTCAGCGCTAGAACGTAATCGCGGAATCTGAGATCCAACTTAGAAAGCGCAGTGTCCTGCTGGTAAAGCTGCCGCCACTGTTTGAGTAACAGCGCCAGACTAGCAGCATCTACGAGCAGATTATCAAAGCTGAGAAACACGCGGATTCGCTGGTCATCCAATCGCGCTGCACTAACTTCAAAGAGGGGATAGATGTCGGGCGGGCGTACTCGATGGGATAGCTGCTGTCGAATCGCGGCGAGTTCGGCGGTCATGGCTTCTGGAGACTTGCCGCGCAGATCCCACTCGTGAATTTGATAAGGAGGCACCGAGGCGAGAACTTGCTGCTGTCCGTCGGGCAAGATGATTGTCCGCAGCGTATCATGATGTACTACTAACTGTTGAAATGCATCATTCAACCGATGTAAATCTAGATTGGAACTGTCGAACTCGGCATAGACATGAGCGGCAATGTTGCCCATCTCAAACGATTGCGTTCTACCAATCCAGTATGCTTCCTGAATGTCGTTGAGTGAGAACGGCTGATAGCGCTGCTCTGGGTCGGGTTGAATTTGGGGCAGAACTGGGTGAGTTGCGGTGGCAAGCTTGTGAACCAACTGAGCCGCTAAATCTGTGATTGAAGTCTCTTCCAGCAGCGTTGTAAGGGCGATCGTGGCTCCTAGATCAGTTTCTAAATCGCTCTTTAGTTCCAGTGCCATAATGGAATCCAGCGCCAGGGTTTTGAGCGATCGCGATGATTCAATCTCTACCAATGGAACTCTTAGCACATGAGCAATGCGATCGCGCAAGTAGCTCTCTAATGCTTGCTGTTGCGACTCTGGTTTCAGGGTCAGCAGCGTTTCACGGGACACGCTAGAGCGGGATAATCGGGCTTCAATTGGCGGACGATCGTCTAACTCTAGCCAGTACCGTTGACGTTCAAATGGGTAGGTAGGGAGCGGTTGCCGTTGACGGGGGTAATCGCGATCGAAGCCAGCCCAATCAACCTCAAAGCCGTGTAGATAAAGTTCCTTCAGACTATTCAATAGGGTTTCCCAGTCGCCCGTTTGAGGTTCAAGAGACGGCAGCCACACTTGGGTTTGAGTAGAGAACTTTTGCCGCAAAGCTTCCAGCGATGTGGAGTGCAGTCCAATTTCTAGAAAGGATTGAAACCCTTGCTCTAGAAGCGTTTGAATTCCTGTCAGGCTATTGGTCGATCGAGACAAGCATTGTTGCCAATCAGTCTTTGCAGTGTTGTGATCTAGAAGTTGTCCGGTTGCTCCAGAAACCAGTGTCAGACAGGGAGCCGCAGTCTGCAAAGGATGTTCTGATGGGTGAGTAATGCACCGTAACGCCTCCTCTAAGCTCAACACGCCCGCCACACAAGCGGCTACCAATTCTCCTACTCCGTATCCCAGAACAGCATCCGGCTGAATTCCCCAAGACTGCCACAAGTGCGCCAGCGCATACTCTAGTACAAACGCGATCGCTGCCGAATCTGACTCACTCACTTTTGCTACAGTGCCATTGTTGGGATAAAGCAGCGAAAGAAGTGACTGTTTCAGAATAGGCTGCAATCGCTGATCGCACTGCTGCAAAATCTGTCGGAACGTCGGCTGAGTTTGGTATAGCTGAGTTCCTACCCATGCCGCTGTGTCACCGGGAAACAAGAAGACAATTTTGTGTCGCTCTGTTGTTGTTGGCTGATCAATCAATTCGCTCGCATTTTGATGCAACCAGATCACTAACTGCTGCTGAATTTCTGCTAAAGAATGGCTAACACAGGCAAAGCGGTAGTTAAAATGCGATCGTCCGACTGTTGCACTATGGCAAAGGTTTGCAATCCTCTCAGGTGGCTGATCCTTGAGACACTCCACATACTGCTGAACTAGCGATCGCAGAGCAATTGGACTTTTTGCCGAAACGCTGAACAGGTGCAAGGGACGATCGAACTCAATAGACTGAACTGGCTGATCCGGAGGCGCTTCCACAATCACATGAGCATTCGTGCCATTTGCACCAAACGCATTAATTCCAGCAATCCGTCTTCCCTGAATGGGCATCCAAGGCGTGCGCTGAGTTGGAATTTTGGCAGGAATCTCCTCCAGCGAAATCGTGGGATTAAGTTGCTGAAAATGGAGATGCGGCGGTAATTCTTGATGATGCAGCGCCAACGCCACCTTAATTAAGCTGGCCATCCCCGAAGCAGTCTCTGTGTGTCCAATATTGGTTTTGACAGAGCCGAGGAACAGCGGAGTTTCTCCTGATCGCCCTTCCCCCAACACTGCCGCCAGCGCCCGAACTTCGATCGGATCACCGATCGGGGTTCCGGTTCCCTGCGCCTCGACATACGAAATTTGAGCAGGCTGAACGCCGGACTGCGACAAGGCTTCTCGGATTACCGTCTGCTGTGTTGCCCCGTTAGGAATCGTTAAGCCACCACTCGCACCGCCATGATTCACCGCCGTCCCGCGAATCACCGCCCAAATGTGATCTCCCGCCGCCTGTGCATCAGAGAGCCGCTTCAGAACCACCACGCCGCAGCCTTCCGATCGCACATAGCCATCGGCTGCTGCATCAAAGGTACGGCAGCGACCCTTAGCAGACATCAACCGAGTTTTAGAAAAAATCACGTTCGCCTCTGGTGACAGAATCAAATTCACGCCTCCAGCTAACGCCAAATTGCACTCCCGGTTGCGGAGGCTCTGACACGCCAGATGAACTGCCATCAGCGACGAGGTACAGGCGGTATCCAACGCCAGACTTGGGCCCTGTAATCCCAATAGATAAGACAGGCGACCTGCGGCAAAGCAAAAGCCATTTCCCGTACCCAGGTAGGCATCGATCGCGGCCGGATTTTCGGCTCTGGCTTGCAAGTTGGCATAGTCACTGGTGCCAATCCCAACAAATACCCCAGTCTTGCTGCCCATCAAATCGCGTGGGGCTTGTCCGGCATGTTCCAGTGCTTCCCAGGCAACCTCCAAAAGCAACCGTTGTTGTGGGTCTATGCTAATGGCTTCCCGTGAACTGATACCAAAAAAATCGGGATCAAACTGATCCACTTGCGATAAGAATCCGCCCCAGCGCGTGTAGGTTTTACCAGGAGCATTCGGATTGGGATCATAGTAAGCATCTACCTGCCAGCGTTCTGGGGGCACTTCTGAAATCGGATCAATTCCATCCCGCAACAGTTGCCAAAATGCAGCCGGATGATTGGCTCCAGGAAACCGACAGCCCATGCCCACCAGCGCGATCGGTTCGGTCTTGGACTGCTGAAGGGCATCCAGTTGGGATTTCAACTCCACCGCCAGCAGTGCCAGCCGTTTTGGAGAAAGGTCTGTAATTTGTTCTAGAAATGCATTCATAGGATTGCCCCAGACATTTTTTCGGATAGCAGCCGCTCAACTTCGTCGTCCGACAACTGCTGAATTTTGGCTAAAGGATCAGTTAAGTCGATCGCAGGAGCAATCTCTTTCGCGATCGTGGGTTCCTTCCAGTTCAACAGGGTTTGAGCTAGATGGTTGGTCAGAGCGCTGACTGTGGGATGCTCAAACGCCAGAATTGCCGGAATTGAGCATCCCAAGCTGGATTCCAATCGATGCTTTAGTTCCAGCGCCATAAGAGAATCCATCCCCAGTTCAAACAATCCTCGTTGCGGGTCTAAGCGCTGGGGAGGTTGAATTCCCAACACATGGGCAGCTTGTTCCTGAATGTGAGCTTGCAGCGCCTCTATGCGTCCGTTGGTAGGAAGGCTCTCTAGCGCCTGCAACCAGGAAGTTGGGGCGATCGATGGCTGAGTTTCAGTTGCTTGATTGGTTGCTTGATTGGCAAGCTGTTGCAACAGCGACGAGTCAGCATTTGGGAACACCTGGAAGAACTCCGACCAGGGCACAGGTAACACCGCCACCTGCGCTATCTCCTGATGCAGCAGATGTTCCAGCGCGGCTAGACCCTGTTCAGGCAGAAGAGTCCAGCTATCTGGCAACAGTCGATAACCCTCCTGGACGTAGCGCGATCGCATTCCCACTTCCGCCCAGTCTCCCCAGGCAATACTCAGAGCGGGTTGCCCCCGCGAACGACGGTAGTGAGCCAGGGTATCCAAAAACGCATTGGCGGCACTGTAGCTGCCCAACTGCTGCCCAACGGCTCCCAACAGTCCTGCCCAGGACGAGAATAGAACAAACCAATCGAGCGTCTGATGGTCAAACAGTCGATGCAAAACCCAACTGCCCAGCACCTTCGGGCGCAACACCGCTGTCAAGGTTTCCTGATCCAACTGCTGAAGTGGAACCAGCGGTTGAGGAACTCCTGCTAAGTGCATCACCCCACGAATTTCGGGACATCCCTGTTCTTGTAGGTGATGTAGCGCTGCGATCATCTGGGCTTCGTCTGCTACATCGGCAGTCGCTAGATAAACGGTTGCCCCAGATGCCTCGATCGTCCGAACGGTCTGAATTTGATTTGCCACACGGCTCTCTTGGGGCGCATCCCACTGGCTGCGAGGCGGCAGGAGCGATCGTCCTAGCAAAATCAGATGTCGCGCTCCCTGTCGAACTAGCCATTGTGCTACCAACAGACCCAGATCTCCCAATCCTCCGGTCAGCAAGTAGCTACCCTCTGACTGAACCTGAATTGCGGATTGGACAGTAGCCTGATGCTGCACCAAGCGAGGCGTATACCATTCCCCCTGTCGGTAAGCGATCGGGGGATTCCCAGAGATTGCTTGCCATAGTGCAGCAGCATTTTGTTCAACTGATGCACTCGGATCAAGATCAATCAATCCGCCCCAACGTTGGGGTTGCTCCACTGCTATCACTTGCCCCAATCCCCAGAGTAAGGACGGAACAATAGCTTGTGAATCAGTCGGTTGAACAAACTGGCTCCCCTGAGTCACTAGCCATAGTTGCGACTGACTGGATGTGAGCGACTGAAGAAGAGACAAAACATCAGAACAAAGTCCCCCTGAAGCCGCTTCTAGTTCAGAGGTTGTTAAACTGTTGGTGTCAGGTAGATCCAGACTGCTGAGGTGAATTACCTTGAGAGCGGCTGTCTGGTCGAACTGCTGTAACCACGATCGAGCGTCTTCAGACCCCTTGCCCTGAACCAGGCTCACCCGCTTTCCATCTGCTCGAAGCTGTTTCGCTAGTTCTGTGCCGACTCCGCTCTGATCAACCAAAATCAGCCAGTCCTCAACGATCGCAGGTGTTTGAGCTACAATCACCGCTTGGTGTACTGGAGTTCCTTCAGGCGCGATCGCGCTCACCTCAGCAAATCCAGTGCTTTTTAGCAGTTCACACCAGCGCTCTTGACTAAGTAACGGATAATCAGGACGCAGCGATCGATCTGTAAATTTCCACCATCCCTCTGTTAAACCGAAAACTAAGTCGAGCGATCGTTGAGGCTGTGTCCCTTCTAGCAATACGAGTAATCCGCCCGGTGCCAGTAATTGCTGCACATGCTCTAAGGTCTGCCGCAAATCTGCTGTGGCATGTAAAACATTGGCTGCCAGAATCACATCAAACTGCTGTGGAGAAAAGCCTTGAGACTGTGGATCTTGCTCAATATCCAGCACTCCATACCGCACAAATGGATGGTTGTGGAATTTTTGTTCTGCTCTCGCTGTCATCAACCGCGAAACATCAGTGAACCAATACTCTGTTTGCGTGGCAGGTAGGGATGGAAGCACCTGAGCCGTCGTGCCTCCGGTTCCAGCCCCAATTTCTAGAATGCGGATTTGGCGACCTTTGGGTAGATTGTTCACAGCTCCAGCGATCGTTTGTTGCACCCAGCGATTCATGACTTGAGCGGCTGGAGCGTGTTGATAAAGCTGCTCGACTAAATCCAGCGATCCGTCAGGAAAGAGTAGTTGCAGGGGGTCGCATTGTCCTCGCAACACGTCTGCTAGTCGGGTTCCACAGCGCTCCAACAGCGTTAATTCGGCACGACAGGCAGGATAAATTGCCCATAGATCATTCCATAGCTGTGAAGCCTCTCTGTGAGCTGGAAGATTGCATTTCCACTGGGTTGAATTTAGTTGGCACAAAATTCCATCGTCCTGCAAAATTTGCAGCAGGCGTTCTGATAACTGTTGATGCGCTGGTGCAATTCCTAATTCAGTCAGGGAAGCAGTGGAGACGATCGCACCGTCTGAAAAATTCCAGCCTAACTGCTGAAATGCCGAGAGAATGTAGGTCGTACTGAGGATTTCTAGCTGCGGGTTAAGCTCCCGATAAATCGAGAGTTCAGACGGTGTGGATGGAGACAAACACTCGGTAATTTGCTGGGGCGATCGCAGCCAATCGGCAGGCTGAAGCGCAGCAATGGGGGGGCTGATCGGTTGCCACTCAATTTGGTAAAACCAGTTCTCAGGTAGTTTTTGGGGGGGTAACTGCGGCTCAGACACCCGCTGCAACCGGAGTCCAATCACCTCCATTAACACAGCACCCGTTTGATCCAAAATTTGTACCGTTCCTTCAAACTGTTCAGCAGTCGGGCTGATTTCTGAGTGTACGATCGCATGGCTCCACACCCGCTTTTCCAGGGGGCGATGCTGCTTCAATCTTTGGAAGCCAACGGGAAGATATTGTATTGATCGCTCTTGATCCACGATCGTACGGGGCAGTGCGGCAAGAAATACCTGTAAGCAGGCATCTAAAAAGGCTGGATGCAGGCTGTAATCGGCGCAGTCTGATTCCAATATTTCCAGCAGATGGATATCTCCTAGCGCTTCTCCATCGCGTCGCCAGAGTTGCTGAACTCCTTGAAAACTGCGATCAAATTCCACGCCCCCTGTTAGCAAGTTCTCATAAAACTCTGAGGCAGTCACCGATTCGGAGCAACGAACCTGGATCTCACGCAGTGAATTCTCTGTAGTAGATTGTGGACGATCGCTCGATCGATTTCTCAAGTCACTATTTGCACCAGTACAAGCTTCCTTAAGGTGAGTTAAGTGCGGCAAATGATCGAGAATTTGATTTGCAGCTAATCCAAAGTCCAGCAGACAGGCAACTTCATCAACGCCCAATTGCTCCAGTTGTTGAATCAGCGGTAAACAGCTTTCTGGTGTGCCAATTAGCGATCGACTCGCAGAAAATTTCTCAAACACCAGATTTGCCAAAGCTTCTAGATCGGCTGCGGAAAGCTGGGTAACATCAACGGTTAAGCCTCGACTTTCTGCTAATCCCTTGAGCAAAGGCAGATTAGATTTTAGGTAATTGCAGTAGGGTTTTCGCGCTTGTTCACGAGTTTGTTGCAGATCATCTCCAATCAAGGTGTGCAATGTGACGGTGATTTGCCCTGTTGCTGGATCGTGACCCTGCCGCGATCGAGCCTCCCGATAGAGCGCAATTTTTTCAGCTAGTTCCTCCACCGTGTGATCAAACAAATGCGTGAGTAGATTGGCTCCGATTTCACCAGCGCGAATAAAGGTTTTGGGACTGCCTGCTGCTGTTACCCAAATCGGCAATTCTGATTGAATCGGGGTCGGGTAAATGCGAATTTCAACTGGAATATTTTTGCCATTCGGCATCCAGATAGAGTCCCCTCGCCACAGCTTTTGAACCGTTTCAATTCCGGCAAACAGAAGGTCATGCCGATCGTCGTAGCGATCAGAGCAACCCGCAAAATCATTTGGATTCCAGCCCGCCGCAAACGAAATGCCCACCCTGCCACCAGAGAGATTGTCTACCACTGCCCACTCTTCGGCAACTCGAACGGGAGGATGCAGCGGTAAAACCACACTCCCTGCCCTGAGTTGAATTTGCTTTGTCTCTCGCGCCAGGGCAGCATGAAGTACAGCAGGATTTGGATAGAGACAGCCAAACTGGGTAAAGTGCCGTTCTGGAACCCACACGCTTGTAAAGCCGTGGCGATCGGCAAACCGGGCGCTTTCAATGACCAGACGATATTTTTCTTCTAGCAGCGCGTCTTCGCCACTGGCAAAGAACATGAAACCGAATTGCATAGAAATTCCTGCTACGGTAATAGGACAGCCGTGGCGTGACGAATCCACTGCGGCGATGAACCATTGGCTGCTGTAGAGCAGCTATTGACCTGAAAATCGACCGAGCCATCGCCGCGATCGAACAGCGAAATTTGCACGGTTCGCGGTTGTGGCAAAATTGGCAGGGCCGCATGAAGCGTCAGGTCAGCAATTTGCGGTGTTTCTGCGCCCAATGCCTGCTTTGCAGCAGCGATCGCCATTTCCACATAAGTACTCACTGACAGCACAGAAGTACCCCGGAGGCGGTGGTCTTTGAGGTACGGAAGCTGTTGTGATCCCAGGGTGCTTTCCCAAGTGTGATCATTAGGCGACTGTGCCAACTGCATCCGCTGACCGAGTAACGGATGGATTTGCTCGTGAGGTGAATTCCAGTCAGGCTTCAACGAGTCAAGCCAATAGCGTTGACGCTGAAACGGATAGGTTGGCAAAGATACGCGACGACGGGGATAGCCTTGATCAAAACCATCCCAATCCACTTCAACACCCTGAACATACAGTCCTCCCAAGCTGGTAAGTAGCGATCGCCAATCTTCCTCGCCCGATCGCAACGATGGAAACCAGTGCCCCGCTCCCGGTGGTAAGCAGCGCCGCCCCAAATTCAATAAGGTTGAAGCCGGGCCGATTTCTACAAAGACAGCGCATTCCTGCTGCAAGGTTTGCATTCCTGCGGCAAATTGCACGGGTTCCCGCAAATGGCGGCACCAATAGGCGGCATCAGGAATTGTGGTGGGATCAAACAGCGTTCCAGTCAGATTTGAAACCAGCTTTCGCTGTGGAGCTTTGAAAGCCACTTCTCCAGCGATTTGCTGAAATGATTCTAGAATCGGCTGCATGGCAGGCGAGTGAAAAGCATGGGAAACCGTCAACGGTTGGCAACGAATTCCCATTTCTTTGAACTGCTGTAAAACCGCCTCGACAGCCAGCCGCTCTCCTGAAATTACTGCATTTTCAGAACCGTTGACTGCGGCGATCGTAACTTGATCGCGATGAGGTGCGATCGCCGCTTGAACGGTTGCAATTTCGGCAAATACCGCTGCCATAATGCCATCTTGAGGCAGGGCTTGCATGAGACGTGCTCGTTCAGCCACCAATTTTAGTCCATCTTCTAGACTAAAGACTCCCGCGATACAGGCAGCCACATACTCACCCACGCTGTGCCCCATCACCACATCCGGCACCACTCCCCACGACAGCCAAAGCTGCGCTAGTGCATATTCCAAGACAAACAAGGCTGGTTGAGTATAAGCCGTTTGGTGTAACAGTGGAGCCAGCCCAGGATCTCGATAAAGTACCGACAATAGCGGCACCTCCAAAAAAGGCTGCAATATGCGCTCACACTTGTCCAGAATCTGCCGGAACATCGGTTGAGTTTCGTACAGTTGCCGTCCCATGTTGATCGCTTGCGCTCCCTGTCCGGCAAACAAGAAGGCAAGTTTGGGGCGCTGATTAGAACAGGACTGTCTAGATACAGTGTTTAACTGTTGTGAAAGCTGATCGGTGGAGGAAGCAACGATCGCTAAACGGTGCGTGAACTGCGATCGTCCAGTATTTGCCGTAAAACAGACATCTGCCAGGGATAGATTGGGCTGTGCCAGAACGGTCTGGTAGCGGCGGACTAACGCCTGTAATGCGGCCTGACTTTTAGCAGAGAGCGTGAACAAATGACACGGACGCTCGACCTCAGCGGGTACAACTGCCGATTCTGGTGCTGATTCAACAATCACATGAGCATTGGTGCCTCCAAAGCCGAAAGCACTAACGCCTGCTAAACGCGCTTGATGAGTTGCTAACCACGGTTGGGACTGTGTTGCGATCGCAAACGGAGTTTCTAATGTGATGTAGGGATTGATTGTCTCTACATGCAAATGTGGCGGAATTTCTTGGTGCTGTAAGGCTAAAACTACTTTAATCAACCCTGCAATTCCAGCAGCGGCTTCTAAGTGCCCAATATTGGTTTTGACTGAGCCAATTCTGCAAATCTTCTCTGGAGCGCGGTTTTCTCCTAATACAGTCTGTATCGCATTGATTTCGATCGGATCGCCCAGTGGAGTTCCCGTTCCATGTGCCTCAATGTAATCAATTTGGTTGGGGAACACACCAGCATTAGACAATGCTTGACGAATCACTGCCTGTTGAGACAGTCCATTTGGAGCCGTGATTCCATTGCTACGACCATCTTGATTGATCGCTGAACCTCTCACGATCGCTAGAATCTGGCTGCCATCTTGTAATGCATCAGACAGGCGTTTGAGAACTACAACACCGCAGCCTTCTCCGCGAACATAGCCATCAGCACTGGCATCAAATGTTTTACAGCGCCCCTCCTTTGACATCATTTGCGACTGAGAAAACGCGATCGTCAACTCTGGTGATAGCATCAAATTCACGCCGCCTGCTAATGCTAAATTGCATTCCCCAGTTCGCAAACTTTGGCAAGCTGTATGCACTGCGACTAGAGAAGAGGAACAGGCCGTGTCGATCGCCAAACTAGGGCCGCGCAAATCGAACCAATAGGACAGCCGATTTGCCGCAATACTAATCGCATTGCCCGTTCCTGAATAAGCATTGAGCTGGGTAACATCGCTGGCAAGTAACCGGGCATAATCACTGCTGCTGATGCCAATAAAGACTCCAGTTTGGCTCCCTGCTAACTGGGCAGGAGATTGTCCCGCTTGTTCCAGGGCTTCCCAGGAGACTTCTAGAAGCAATCGTTGCTGTGGATCAATAGACTTTGCCTCACGCGGGGAGATTTCAAAAAAGTCAGCATCAAACTGATCGACTTGCTCTAAAAAGCCACCCCAACAAGTTGTCATCTTTCCTGGTTTTGGAGCATCGGCTGTATAAAGCATATCCACATCCCAACGATCGCTGGGCACTCGTGTAATTGCATCAGTGCTACGATGTAGCAATTCCCAAAAAGCATCTGGATCAGTTGCACCCGGAAAGCGACACCCCAAACCTACGATCGCAATCGGCTCTGTCGTACGAGTCAAGTTTTTATCCTGATTAGAGGCAGGTGTAGTGCTATCTCCAGCTAAATAATCTGCTAGTAAGGCGATCGTGGGATAGTCATAAATCAAGGTTGGGGAAAGCCGTTTTCCCAATCGTTTCTCTAGCTCACCTGAAATGCTGACAGTGGCAACCGAATCGAGTCCATACTGCACAAAGGGTTCGTGAAGATTGACTTGATTAGAGGGCAAGTGCGATCGTTGAGCAATTTGGTCAATTAACCAGGCTTGAATGACCTCCACCGTTTGATCAGAGTGAGAAGATTGACGGATCTCTTCTACTTGTGGGTGAGGTGCATCAATCTCATGCTGTAATTGTGAAAAGTCTGTACCAAGAGAAGCTTCTACCCAATCTCCGATCACTTGCAGTGAATGATCCAAAAATCCTTGCTGACAAGCATAACGCTGAACCTTGCCGCTAGAGGTTTTTGGCAAACTCCCTGTTTTTAGCAAAAGAATGGCATAAACCTGAAGTTCATGCTGCTCAGAAGTTGCTTGACGGATCGCCCGGATCACTTCATCGAGCTTGAGAGTTTTTGAGCCATGTCGCTCCACTTCCTGAGCAACGACTAGACGCTCCTCGCCTGCTACATCCACTGAAAACGCAGCCGCACAGCCCGATCGCAGTGCAGGATGACTTTGCTCAACTGTCAATTCAATGTCTTGAGGGTAGTAATTTCGACCTCGAATGATAATGAGATCTTTCAATCGACCCGTAATGAATAGTTCACCATCCTTGAGAAATCCCAAATCTCCTGTTCGCAAGAAACAGCCTGCATGAGTATTTGCAAGGGCTGCCTGAAAGGTTTCGCTGGTTTTTTCCGGTTGATTCCAATAGCCCTGAGCTACACTGGAACCCGCCACCCAAATTTCGCCCACTCGATCGCAATCGCAGGGAGTTCGCGTCTCTGGATCAACAATCAGAATTTGCTGATCGGGTGCCGCTGTTCCACAGCCTACCAACCGTTGGCTATCGTACCGTTGATGATCATACTGTTGTGGGGACACAACAACGCGATTTTCTGCCAGTGCTTGACTCTCAACCCTTTGAAAAACGGGTGGGGCTTCCTTTGCTCCTCCAGAAATAAACAGCGTCGCTTCCGCCATGCCATAGCAGGGATAGAGCGCTTGTTGACGAAATCCACAGCCTGCAAACTGGGTCGCAAATCGCTCTAAGGTTTCGGCGCGAATTGGTTCTGCTCCGCTAAATGCCACTTCCCAGCAGCTTAAATCTAAGGTAGCGCGTTCCTCTGGAGTAATTTTGTCGATACAAAGCTCGTAGGCAAAGTTAGGGCCGCCGCTGATAGTAGCTCGATCGCGGGAAATTGCCGACAGCCAACGAACTGGTTTTTGCAGAAATAGAACTGGGGAAAACAGCGTCACGCTGAACTGGCTATAGAGTGGCTGCAAGACCCCACCAATCAAGCCCATATCGTGATAGGGCGGCAGCCAGATTACACCGCTACTCTCCGAGGTTACATCAAACTGCTGACGAATCAAGCTCAAATTATGCAGCAGGTTTGTATGAGTAACCATTACTCCTTTAGGAGCAGCCGTTGAGCCAGAGGTGTATTGAAGAAACGCGATCGCATCCGCTTGAATGTGTGGTGCCTCCCAATCAGTTGCACAATCAGTCAGTACATCTGTTGCGATCCAATGGGATTGATGACAGGTCACCAAACGGTTTGCGTGATTTAGAATAGCCGTCGTTGTGAGAATAATGCTGGGTTGTGCATCATCCACAATCGCCTGCAATCGCGCTGCCGATCGATTAGGACGAGGCGGGTAGGCTGGTACTGCGATCGCGCCTGCGTACAAGCAACCAAAAAATGCTGCAATGTAGTCAATACCAGGCGGATAGAGCAGTAATACAGGCGCTTTTTCCGCTCCAATCTGTTGAAGCTGCACAGCAATAGAGCGTGCCCGACTGTCCAACTCTCGATTCGTTAACGAAACGGCTTCCAATTCGCCATCTGTCAAAAACTTGTAAGTTGAGTGATCAGGCTGAGAGAACGCTCTCCAGCGCAGCAGATCAACAAGCGTAGAAATAGGCTGATAGTCGTCTGGTAGACGATCGTGATCACGCATGGAGGCACCCCCATCTATTGAATCTAAGACCAGACTTGACAAAGGCGATCTAGCACGGCTCTGAGCAAGCGTCCAAATAGCTGTATGACTTTGAAACTATGACGGTGAGTAGGCGATATAGGACTGATACATCCAGTCTTCAGTGGTGAAGACAAACTGAAGCCGCGCGATTAGATTAATTGCTGGTAGCGATCTTTCAAATCTCCCGATCGAGGGATTCTTGCAGAATAAAGGGCTGAACGGGAGAGCTAACTTGAATGAAAGCTAGTACTTTTGGACATCCACTGAGAATTATGCACAAAGTACCGCAGAATAGCAAGACCTAATGAGAATTAGTATGAAATAAAAGTTGAGTAGCTTAGACCTTTGCAATATATGGATTTGATTCAACTTTATATTTAGTCAGAGCTTTGTCAGGTTCTTGACAATAAAAATACTTCAGTCTTTAATCAGTAGGGGCATTATTTTATTGAGAATCTATCTCAATATTAGATCACAGGTTTACCCTGACAAGGCCGCCTTGTGGATAGTTATTGTCCGTTGTGTTGGATTGTTTGAGTCCACCTATCAGTCTAATTAAGTGAGGAGTCCGTGAAACAGCAGCTATCAAGCTATCTTTGGTTAGTTGGAGCCGTTCCTGTTTTTGTTATGCTGCCGATTTATACCGAGGTTGCGATCGCTGCACCTGTAACTGGCAGTTCAAAGGCTTCTACACTTCCAATTCCACGCCTGAGCGAAATTGCTCGTCCTCATACTCGTGCAAATCTACTGACGCAGGATGCTGCACCCGTCGATCGTCCTGTATCAGGCGCGATCGAGGTTCGAGGCGTGAGGCTCAACCAGACCGAGCAAGGTCTTGAAATTGTCCTGGAAGTTCCTTCTGGACAAACGCTGCAAGCTCAAACGCGGACTGAGGGCAATGTGCTGATCGCAGACATTCCCAACGCAGTGCTGGTACTGCCAGAGGGTCAGGAGTTTCGATCGCAGAAGCCTTTCTCAGGAATCTCAAACTTAACGGTGACTCAGGTTGAGCCAACCAGAATTCAGGTAACGGTGACGGGAACAAAGACAGCGCCCTTCGCAGAAATTGTGCCAAATCGGTCTGGATTGATTTTGAGTGTTGAGCCAGATGATGAATTAGAGGAAGAAGTCGTTGTCACTGCCACCCGGACAGAAGAACCGCTATCAAACCTGCCGCGCTCTGTCACGATTATTCCGCGTGAGCAAATTCAGCAGCAAACAGCCCTCACCAATAACCTGCCAGATTTGCTCGGAAAGCTGGTGCCAGGGCTAGGGCCACCCACCCAGCGAAACCTGACAAGAGGGCTGACTTTGCGCGGTCGGCAGGCATTAATTCTCATTGATGGAGTACCGCAAAACCCAAATAGCGGATTTCAAACGGAGTTAAATACGATCGACCCTAGTGCCATTGAGCGAGTTGAGGTGGTTCGGGGCCCCTCTGCACTCTACGGGCGCGGTGCTACGGGTGGCATCATTAACATCATCACGCGACGCGCCACCACACAGCGACTAGAAAGCCAAGTCTCTATCGGGGTTCGCAATGCTCTCGATGCGTTTTCTGATGAAGGATTTGGCTATAACTTTCAGTATGGCTTATCGGGGAAAGAAGGGCCGATCGACGTTACAGTTCGAGCTTCCCTCAACGAGAGCGGCAGCTTTTTCGATGCCAACGGCGATCGCATTCCGCCAACTGGGATTAACGATACAACTAGCCTAAATCTGCTCGCAAAGCTGGGAATTGATATTGACCCACAGCAGCGACTGCAACTGAGCTACAACATTTACAACGAATCGTTTGATACTACATTTCGCTCAGACCCGATCGTCTTTTCGATTCCAGGACTGCAAACCGCCAGAGCGCAGAGATTTTTGGCGCAGTACGAGGAAGAACCGAAACAGACTAATCAAGTTGCTAATTTGACTTACACACACCAGAACATCTTGGGTTCTCAGGTGACAGCGCAACTCTTTTTCCGCGACACCAATCTGGTTCAACCGTTTACAGACCTGCGGGGACGGCCATTTCCCGCCTTTTTTCCAGCACTTTGGCAAACTAGCCTGGACAGTCAGGAATTGGGAGCGCGTCTGCAAATTCAAACGCCCTTCTCGACAGCAGTTAACCTGCTTTGGGGAGTAGATTACAGTTATGAAGAAAATAGCCGTCCTGTGTTGATTTCGGAGACATCGGTTTTCGATCGCACCCGCACTCTAACGGCAAGTAGCACCCGTCCGCAGACCCCGTTCTACACGTTGAATAATCTGGGCTTGTTTGCTCAACTGCAATGGAATTTAAGCCCACGGGTTCTCCTGAGCGGGGGGCTACGATATGACACCTTCAGCTACGAGGTGGGCGATTATGAGTTGGCCTTTGCCGCACCTGGAATTCGACGCGGCGGCAGCGCAGACAATAGTGGCATCTCCTTTAACACAGGCCTCGTCTACAAGATCACGCCCCAGACGAGTGTGTTTGCCAGCTTTGCTCAAGGATTTTCGCTGCCAGACTTAGGCACTGCCTTTAGCAGCGTTGCCCCTAGAGCCAGCATTCGCGGTTCTGACCTGCTGGAACCCCAAAAAGTAGACAGCTTTGAGTTGGGAGTTCGCGGCAATTGGGGAACAGTCCAGGCTTCTCTGGCAGGCTTTTACAGCACCTCTGACCTTGGCGCAACTGTTCGGATTCGACCGGATGGTACCACCGAGCTACAGCGCGCTCCCCAACGTAACTATGGACTAGAAGCCACGCTAGACTGGCAGCCAGCCACAAAGTGGCGCTTGGGCAGCACCTTTACTTGGAGCGAGGGCGAAAACGATACTAACAACGATGATGATTTTCTGGCCTTAAGTTCTTTGCAGGTGCCGCCCCTGAAACTATCATTCTATGTGGAAAATGAAACGCTCCCTAACTGGCGCAATCGCTTGCAGCTACTTTTGGTAGGCGATCGTGATCGAGCGTTTGACGATCGCGTTGATCCGTTTAGGCTAGAAAACTATACCACTTTGGATTTCCTCAGCAGCCTCAAGCTCGGTCAAAGCAGACTAGAACTGGGAGTTGAAAATCTGTTGAATAATCAATACCTGCCGCTCAGTAGTCAGGAGCGCACGGGACTGTTGGAGAACTTGCGATTTGCAGGCAGAGGACGAACGATCTTTCTCCGCTATGCCATCACATTTTAAGGACGGGGGCGCAGGAATGAGATCAATCTATAAGAGATCAATCCATAAGAGATCAATCTACAAATTGTTGTTGTTGAGCGTTGTGGTGTGCTGGCTGGCTGCTTGCACGGGTGGTCTGCCCTGGATGAGTAGCCCCACTGCAACTCTGCCCCCCGGAACGCCAACGCGATCGATTGCTCACGCAATGGGTAAAACCCAAGTGCCAATGCAGCCTAAACGAGTGATTGTCTTGGATACGGCTCCGTTGGATGCCGCGATCGCCCTTGGCGTAAAACCTGTTGGCTCCATTTTGCCAGAGCGATTTCCTAGTTATTTGGGCGATCGTACTCAGGGAATTCAAGTCATTGGAAAGACGAATGAGCCAAACTTAGAAGCAGTAGCGCAGTTACAGCCAGATCTAATTTTGGGCAACAAAATTGGGCTAGACAGGCTCTATCGACGGCTGGCAGAAATTGCGCCGACTGTCATGGCAGAAGGCAGTGGACGATCGGGCGAGTGGAAAGACAACGTTCGCTTTTATGCTAATGTCCTCGATCGATCTGCCGCCGCAGACAAACTTCTACAGGACTATCAACAGCGAGCCGACACCCTGAAGCAGCAAATTCAGCAGCAGTTCTCCAAATCTCCTGTGGTGTCTGTTGTGGCGACGGGGACTGGGCAAATCGGCGCATACACCACCCGCAGCTTTTCGGGTGCGGTGTTGCAGGATCTCGGATTGGCGCGTCCTCCGACTCAGGCATCGGGTCAGCGATGGGCAATTCAAGTGTCGCGCGAAGACCTCACAAGTTTAGATGGGGATGCGATTTTTTTAATTGAGTCCTCGTTTACACCCAATTCTCTGACGCTCGATCAATTTAAGTCTGACCCGTTATTTTCGCGCTTGAATGCTGTCAAACAAGGGCGAGTGTATGCCGTGAATGCCGAAGTGTGGACGGCAGGACGCAGCATTCTGGCAGCGAATCAGATTTTGCAGGAGGTGTCACAGTCGTTACTGGCGCGTAAACCTGGAACTTAGGAGCCTGCATGGAATCCGAGCAACCCCCTCAAATGCGAACATTCAGAACCCTCTGGCTGGGTCAGCTTGTCTCCCTCTTGGGGTCTGAAATGACTACGTTTGCGTTAACGATTTGGGTGTGGGAGCAAACGGGACAAGCCTCCCCGATCGCTTGGATGGTCTTTTTTACGCGATCGCCCCAGGTCATCGCTGCTGCTTTCGCCGGGGTGCTGGTGGATGCGTGGGATCGCAAACAGTTGATGCTGTTAGGAGATTTCGTAGCAGGGTTGTCTACGATCGGGCTGTTGAGCTTGTTGCTGACTCAGCGTTTACAAGTTTGGCATCTTTATGGAATCGGAGCTGCAAATGGGTTGTTTAGCTACCTTCAAAGTTTGGCGCACTCTGCTTCAATGGCAGTGTTAGTTCCAAAGCAGCACTACGCTAGAGCTTCTGCAATGGAAACGATCAAAGGCTCCAGTGCTTATGTGTTTTCGCCCGCGTTGGCAGGAGTGCTTTATCCATCGATTGGGCTAATTGGAATTCTGGCGATCGACTTGGTAACGTTTGTGATTGCAATTAGCACACTTCTGATGATCCCAATTCCCCAACCCACAACAGCCGTAGTCTCTGAGCAAACTCCCTGGCAAACATTGACGTTTGGCATTCGCTATATTTGGCAGCGATCGAGTTTACTTTCTATACTGCTGTTTCTGCTGAGTTCTAATTTGTTTTTTAGCGCCAATTTTGCGTTAACTCCTGCTTTAATTCTGGCTCGCAGCGGCAACAGTGCGACAACGCTGGCAACGGTACAAAGTGCATTTGGCATTGGTGGGCTAGTGGGAGCTATCTTGCTGAGTCTTTGGGGTGGAACGACTCCCCGCATTCATGGCTTATTACTAGGCGCAGCCCTCAGTCGAGTCGGACTATTGCTGCTGAGTGTGGGACGAGGACTCACAATTTGGGTGATTGCGGCGTGGATTACGGCTTTTTTTGTTCCGTTTGTTGGCAGCGCCAATCAAGCAATTTGGTTGGCTAAGGTCGAGCCAGAAGTGCAGGGTCGAGTTTTTGCGGCTCGGTATCTGATTGCTCAAGCAGCCTCACCCTTGGGATTTGCGATCGCGGGCCCTTTGGCAGATTATGTATTTGAGCCTGCCATGCTGCCAGGTGGACGGCTAGCAGGTTTACTGGGTGGGCTATTTGGCACCGGAGTCGGGGCAGGAATCGCTCTACAATATGCACTATTGGCAGTCTGTGGATTGGCGATCGGCTTGAGTGGATATAGTATCCACCGTTTGCGAGATGTGGAAACCCTTATCCCCGATCATGATACAGCGATCAGATAGCAAATCGATTATGACAGCGTTAGAACCCCTTAGTAATTGTCAGTTTTGCTCCGTTGTCTCTAAAACCAATGGAGAAGATCCGATCGGCACAGCAGGCAATCATGAACACTGGTTAATCCTGGAGGCAGCGCTCCCCTGGTCAGAAAAACTGATGGAAGAACCTGCCATCAAGCCTCTGATCACGCTGATAAAAAAATTGATTTTAGAGCAGCAAGTTAAACTGAGACCCATCGTGATTGCACCCGATCGTGAGTATTCTCGTGCTGGCTACAATCGTGTTCTCTACTACCATCAACCAACTCGTTTATTTACCCAGTTTGAAAAGCAGGAATATTGGGTGCCAGAGGCAGAGACTACTCGATTAGCAACGGCTTTACTACAAAAAATTGCAGGGCATCCAAATGAGTTAGAAGCCTTTCAGTCGTACCAAATTGACAGCCGCCACATCCGAGAATTATTGGTCTGCACTCATGGAAATGTGGATGTTGCTTGTTCTCGATTCGGCTTCCCCATCTATAAAACGCTGCGAGACAAGTATGCGCCTGAGTCTGCGGGATCTCTGCGAGTCTGGCGCTGTAGTCACTTTGGGGGACACCAATTTGCACCCACCTTAATTGACCTACCACAGGGACAGTACTGGGGACATCTTGAACCTGATCTATTGGATTTGTTGGTGTATCGCCGGGGAGAACTCTCCAAGCTACGATCGTGCTATCGCGGCTGGTCTGGGTTGGAAAAATTTGCCCAAATGGTCGAGCGAGAGATCTGGATGCGAGAAGGCTGGGACTGGCTAGATTATCGCAAAACTGGACAAATTCTAACTAGCGATCCGGGAGGAGTCAGCCGTTACCTCTATCAACTGCTCAAACAGATTCCCTCCAAACGATTGCAGTTTTTGATCAAACAGCGAAGCCATAAACCAAATTGGGCAGAGATTCGGATTGAATTTAGCTCACCCGATGGTACAGATGCAGGTGCTTATGAAGCGCGAGTTGAGGTGTGTGGAGAAGTAATCAGTGCTTTGCAGTCAGGCGGACACGCTCACGTGAGCCGAAGGCAACGCTTAAAGCTGCAACCTGTAAAGCAATATCGCGTCAGTCAATTGAGGCGCTGTGATGGTTGATCCTCCCGCTTCCTCAAACGAATCGCCACGGCTGCGAAGCAGAATGATCGGTCTGGCGATCGGGGTGCTGTTGCTGATCGGCTGCTTTCTAGTCAACCTGGTTGCAGGCGCAGCTAGGACTGACTTCAACACGGTTTGGAATGCCCTCTTTGCCTTTAACGACTCGACCGAACAGGTGATTATCCGCACAGCACGATTGCCTCGCGCTTTGATTGCCCCCACAGTCGGAGCCGCGCTGGCGATCGCGGGTGCTTTGATGCAGGGGTTGACCCGCAATCCTTTGGCAGACTCCGGTTTGCTCGGAATCAATGCAGGAGCCGCGCTTGCTGTTGTCGCTACTACCGTTTGGCTGGGGAATGCTTCCATGCAACTCTACTCTTGGGTGGCGTTTGTTGGGGCGGCGATCGCGGCAGGTGCAGTTTACTTCCTCGGTTCCCTGGGGCGCAGGGGCATGACGACTTTGAAGCTCGTTCTAGCGGGGGCAGTTCTGTCCTATCTGCTGGCTGCATTCACCACAGGGCTATTAATTTTGAGCGAACGCACTCTAGAAGAGATTCGCTTTTGGCTGGCGGGATCGGTCGCTGGACAAAATTTGGAAGCCTTTTGGCAAGTTTCTCCCTACCTGATCGCTGGATTTGCGATCGCCTTTAGTTTAGGACGACAAATGACTGCACTGGCACTGGGAGAAGAAGTGGCTCATGGGTTAGGACTGCGAATTGGACGGGTCAAGGCGATGAGCGCGATCGCAGTGGTGCTGCTGGCGGGCGGGTCAGTGGCACTGGCAGGCCCGATCGCCTTTGTGGGCTTGGTGGTGCCACATTTAGTGCGATTTTGGGTCGGGGTCGATTACCGCTGGCTCCTGCCGTATGCTGCTATTTGGGGAGCAATTTTGCTGTCGCTGGCAGATTTAGCGGCTCGCTGGCTACTGCAACCCCAAGAATTGCCTGTGGGTGTCATGATGACCTTGCTGGGAGGGCCATTTTTTGTCTACCTGGCGCGATCGCGGGTGAAGTCATGAAGTCAAAGGGAACTAAAGCAGCACTCACAAAACCCTGGTTGGTCTGGCGATCGCGGCTGTTCTCTATTCGGCTCGATCGTCGGGTTCCTGGCGTGCTGTTGGTTTTGGTGCTGATGATCCTGGGGATGCTGATTGTTAGTATCGGCTACGGAAATTATTTCTTGCCGCCGCTGGAAGTGGTTCGAGCCTTGTTAGGACAAGAAACAACCAATCCTGATGCGTCTCTGCTGGTGCTGACGCTGCGGTTGCCACGGGCGATCGCGGCACTGGAGGTGGGGATGGGATTGGCGGTGGCTGGCACAATCTCACAGGGGGTGACTCGCAATCCCTTAGCGGCTCCAGAAATTGTCGGTGTGCAAGCAGGCGCAGGGTTAGTCGCGGTAGCAATTCTAGTGCTGCTGCCTGCGCTGCCGCTGGTGCTGCTGCCTGTTGCTGCCTTTGTCGGCGGATTGTTGACCGCACTGCTAGTCTACCTGCTGGCGTGGAATCGGGGCAGCACCCCGCTGCGGCTGGTTCTGGTGGGAATTGGGGTGGCTGCGATCGCCACGGCACTGACCACGCTGCTGATTACGTTTGGGGAGATCCGTGAGGTAAGTCAGGCATTGGTCTGGCTCATCGGCAGCGTCTACGGCTGCGGTTGGGAACAGGTGGCAACGCTGTTTCCCTGGTTGCTGATATTCTTGCCGATGGCGTGGGGGCTGGCGCGGGAGTTGAATGCGCTGACGTTAGGAGACGACATTGCTCGCGGCTTGGGCAGCCAAGTTGAGTGGCAGCGAGGATTGCTGGTGCTGACTAGCGTGGCACTAACGGGAGCCAGCGTTGCCATTGCCGGAACGCTCGGATTTATTGGGCTGATGGCTCCCCATCTAGCTCGTCAACTGGTGGGGTCTTCCCACGCCGGATTGATTCCCACTGCTGCTTTAATCGGAGGCTTGATTGTGGTAGCGGCGGATCTCGTTGGTCGTAGTGTGTTTGCCCCGATCGAACTACCTTGTGGAGTCATCACTGCCGTTTTGGGTGCGCCCTATTTTCTGTATTTGTTGCGGCAAGATTACGATCGCTAGCCATACCTCTTGACTCCTAATTCCACGGCTGATTGCATACAAGGATTACCCTCACCACCCGCAAGAGAGCAGACTCCAATTTTACGGTAGTCATTGGTCATCCGGCGGGGGAGATTGTGCGATATGTCAAAGAGCAGGCGATCGATTTAATTGTGATTCCTGCTCAAGACGATACCGAAGGTGTATTCAGTCATTTTCTATTTGGCTCCGTCGCCGAGCAGCTAGTCAGACATGCCCCTTGTCCCGTCTTAGTCATGCGTTAGAAACAACAGACAATGTGACTGACAATGTGTAACAAACAGTGTGATGAACGCAGCGTGAAGTAAAGAATGAGAGACAAAGCCAGTCCTATTTCATCCCTCATCCCTCACCCCTCATCCCTTCCCTATCTACTTGGTTCAAACGATCGCTTCCACCTTCCGTTGCGCCTCGCCTTGCAAAAACTCAGCCACCTGTGCCTCAATTTCGTCCCGCACAATCTGCCGATATTCTACAAAATGCTCAATTTGAGCGCAGACTGCCAGATAACTGCTGATACCGCGAGGATTGTGGCGATACATACTTGCTAGATTGCGCCAAAACTGCCAGCGTGTTTTACGAACTAGCCCTTGTCGCCAACAGATCGTTAATAAAGCTCGCACCATCACCCAGTTGACATTTTTGCGCGTTGATCGTCCCTTGTTTGGGTAGGTCGCTTCTCCGAGTAAACGATAATGACGGTAGGCGCGATCGAGAAACTTCTCAGGGTCATACAGTTCCCAAAAGGCTTCTACATACTCCTGGGCGATGTCTTCGAGAGGGCGCGTGGGCACATAGTTCATTAAAGTCGTCTGGTTAATGTTGGCTGACTTACTGCGAAGTCGTCCTTCTTTTTCGAGTCGGTGCCAGAGGGCAGTGTCGGGAAGCGCCTGCAACATACTAAACAAGGCCGTGGGAATGGCAGTTTGTTCGACAAATTTGACGATCCGCGCCCCGGCTCCCGCCTTTTCACCATCAAAGCCAATGATAAAACCCGCCATGACTCGGAGACCTGTGCGCGTAATCGCATTTACAGCATCGGTGAGCGAATCTCTTGTATTTTGGTACTTCTGAGTTAGGGCAAGACTTTCTTCGTCGGGCGTTTCGATGCCCAAAAAGACGGCTCCAAAGTTACACAACACCATTGCATCCATTAACTCTTGATCCTGGGCGAGATCAACCGATGCTTCAGTCGCAAATGAGAAGGGATATTCGTGAGCCACCATCCAGGGATGCAGTTCTTTGAGGAATAACTTAACGTTGCGCTTGTTGCCGATGAAGTTGTCATCCACCATAAAGATGCTGCGTCGCCAGCCGAGTTCATACAAGCGATCGAGTTCTGCAAGGAGTTGACCGGGAGACTTGGTGCGAGGTTTGCGTCCGTAGAGAACAATGATGTCGCAAAATTCGCATTGAAACGGACAGCCGCGCGAAAACTGCACCGACATTTCGGCATAAGCCTCAAACTCCAGCAAGTCAAAGCGAGGAACCGGAGTTAGCGTCACATCTGGCTTAACTCCATCCGATCGAAAGATACCCGATCGATCGCCCTGAGCAATGGCTGCAATAAACAAGGGCAGGGTAATTTCTCCCTCATCCAAAATCAAGAAGTCGGCTCCTGCCAGTTTTGCATCATCGGGCAGCGCCGTGGGATAGGGCCCGCCGACGGCTACCTGTTTGCCTCTGCGTTTTGCCTCTTGAATCTGTTCTAGTAAATCCTCTTTTTGAACAATCATCGCCGACAGAATGACGAGATCAGCCCAGGCCCATTCTGCCTCTGTGACTTGCCGCACATTGCGATCGACCAGCTTAAATTCCCAGTCTTGAGGCAACATCGCCGCCACCGTCACCAACCCCAAAGGGGGCAACATCGCTTTGCGATCAAGCAGTGCCAGTGTTTTTTCAAATGACCAAAAGCTCTTCGGAAACCGGGGATACAGCAGTAAAACGTTCATAAAATAACCAGACAGTATGGACAGTATAGTGGATTCCATAAGGCTCCCCTGGCGATCGGGCTTTTTGGAGAACCAGGGCTAGAGAGCAGCTCTAATCTAACTGACGTAAATTTGATGTAGTCTTTTGCGATTGTCCATTCAGGAAGGCCTCTAAATTCCTCACCAATCAAAGATTTTGAACCGAAACTATTGTCCAAACGAAGCGAAAGAACTGTATTCAAATTGGCGTTGGACTCACCCACTTTACTCACTCCAATAGGCTTAACTGGACATTTGCGGGCGGTTTTGAGGAGCGAGGCGTGGATTTGTTGGATCGAGAAGTTGCCTGTGCGGGAGACACAAACCAAGTGCGAAGGCGTTTGGACTGTTCAAGGTCTAAATCATCCAGATTGAGCGGAGGCGGAAACAACTCACGGCTTTCTGATTGGGCCCAGGCAATGTCACAGGAAACGCGATCGTACCCAAACGGCAAAAAGGAATCTGGCAATCGAGCCAGTTGAGGCAAGACATTCTCGCTTTGTAGAAACGTTTGTCGTTGGTGTAATAGCTGTTGGACTCGCTGCTGGCGGGCGGTTTTGTAGTTCAAAATGGGCGATGGATAGCCGTTGATGCGGGGCGGTGAGCCTAAAGCTGCGATCGGTAAGTTTGCCAGTTCGGGCACCCAGCGTTTGATAAACAGACCTTCTGGGTCACAGCGATTGACGGCGGTTTGTCCAGGGTTATAGATGCGTGTCCAGGTTTTGTTGGCACAGTGAGTTACGCCCGCTTGCATGGCCCATTGATAGTGGTCGATCGGACAATCTCCATCGATTAAATGCCTCATAAAGTGCAATGCTCCATATCGCCAATCCATTCCCAGAAGGTTGCTCAAAAAGCTGGCATACAGGGCGCGAGTCCGAAAGTTCATTTCTTTCCAGCCTCCAGTTTCTAACAAGCAGCGGGCGGCCGCATCGACGATCGGAAAGCCTGTGTTTCCCGATTGCCATGCCTGGTAGTCGTCTTCGTTAAATGTCCAGCCTTCTTTCTCAAAGACGGTATAAAGCGATCGCAGTTCCAATTGAGGCAAATAGCGAAATCGTTGAGCAAATCCACTTCCCCAGCGCAATCGATTGATCAGTTGGCGGCCACTGCGTTGGATGCGATAGTCTGGAGAATCTTTGAGAAAGCGTACTGTTTGGTAACATTCACGAATCGAAATCGCGCCAAATTTGATGTAAGGGCTAAGTCCCGAAGTCGCGTTGGCATTGGGATAGGACAGTTGCCAGTAGTAGCGATCGGCTTTCTGACTAATGAAATCTTGTAATAGTTGACGAGCAGGTTGCGTGCCCCCTGGGGGAATGGGCTTGCGATCCGCGATCAGTCCCAATTCAGCCAAAGTCGGCAGCGGATCACTGGGCAAATCAGGAGTCAGAATCCGACCGGGCGTAGGCACCTGGGCTTCATTCATTTCTGCATACCAGTGCTTGCCATATTCAGGAGCCGAAACCAGATCGCCCATGCCCGCAGTTGGCTCAAACCAGCGAATCTTTAAGTTTTGCTCAGTCAATGTCGCATTCAACTGGGCATCTCGCACTCGCCCATAAATCCGCTCATAGTCAATGTAGGCGTAGATTCCGTCCGCCTGAGTTTCACGAATCAGTTGGGGCAGCACGTCGATCGGATTTCCTGAACGCAATATCAGTCGTCCGCCTCGTTTTTGCAGTTCTTGATCCAGGTCATGCAGACATGCCAACATAAACGCCACCCGCGCCGAACTGGTCTCTGGATGATGTAACAGGGCCCGGTCTAAAACAAAAACTGGAATGACTAACCCTCTAGAAGCCGCCCGGTGTAAAGGCGCATGGTCAGAAATTCTCAAGTCTCGACGAAACCAAACGATCGTGCGATTCATTCAAAAATGGTCACTTGTACTACTCCATTATCGAGACTGATTTTGATGATTGACACCAAATTGATCTTTGAGTGCTACAGATCTGGGAGAGCAACCTAAATTTCCCACTTGTGGGCGACTTCAAGCCAAAGAAGTCTCGGATTCTCAAAGTCTCTCAGAATGGAAGATTTGGGGGGCGAAGGATCTGTAGCACTAACAAATTGATTGGGTATGACAGAGCAATTTAAGTTTGGCGGTTAAATCTCACGATCGAGTTTGGCGATCAGGTTAAGTTGTCGAACTTTGGGGCGTAAAACTCTTGTTGAAAAGTCCCCCAGAATTGCTACCTGTGTATACATAAGTCGATTGATCTGTACTTGCCGTAATCCTTCGCCCCCTAAATCCCCCAAATTTGGGGGACTTTGAACGCTGATCAGGGTTCTAAATTCTGGAAGTCTTTTTTGCTTAAAGTCCCCCAGAATGGGGGATTTAGGGGGCTGAAGCCGACTAGAACGAAGTGAGTATGGACTTGTGTCTACACCGTAGCAGAATTGGGGGGCAGAAGATTTCAGCAACGAAACGAGAAACCTTCTCTAAAAGTCCCCCAGAATTGTCGGGTCGGAGAGCAGAAGCGCTCAACAAGGCAGCGAAGAGCCTAGATCGAATGCTTAACTATCTGTAACGATCCATCAGGGTGAATGCTCACAAATGGGGCGACTCACTGCGGTAATGTGGAAAGAGTCACGATCGAAGCCTGTTTCAAACACTCGTTGATATGTCTCCTACTGCAACCCCCGTTTCTAACCGCACCATTCGGATTGGTTCTCGCAAAAGTCAGCTTGCCCTTGTCCAGACTCATTGGGTGCAAGCTCAGTTGCAAAAGGCGTTTCCCGATCGCACCTTTGAAGTTCACACGATGAGTACCCAGGGTGACAAAATCTTGGATGTGGCGTTAGCAAAAATTGGCGACAAAGGTCTCTTCACCAAAGAGCTAGAAGTCGGAATGCTCAACGGCGACATTGATTTTGCGGTTCACTCGCTCAAAGATTTGCCGACTCGCTTGCCCGAAGGGTTGATGTTGGGCTGTGTCACCGATCGCGAAAATCCTGCCGATGCGCTGGTCGTTCACGAAAAACACCAGGACAAACAGCTTGACACGCTACCCGCAGGCGCAGTCATTGGCACTTCATCGCTCAGACGGCTAGCCCAACTGCGACATCACTTTCCTCATTTTGTCTTCAAAGATGTGCGGGGCAATGTGATCACTCGTCTGTCAAAGCTGGATGCAGGCGAATACGATGCGCTGATTTTGGCAGTAGCCGGACTAGAACGATTGGATCTGGGCGATCGCGTCCACCAGGTTATCCCCCCCGAAATTTCTCTCCACGCAGTCGGTCAGGGCGCTTTGGGCATCGAGTGCCGTACCAACGATCCAGAAGTGCTGAACGTTCTCAACGTGTTGCAACACCAGCCCACCGCCGATCGCTGTTATGCAGAACGAGCCTTTTTGAGAGCCTTAGAAGGCGGATGTCAGGTACCGATCGGGGTCAACACCCTGCTCAAAGACGACACGCTGACGCTCACCGGAATCGTCGCCAGTGTCGATGGACAAAAAATCGTCAAAGGTGAAGTCTCTGGCTCTCCTGCCGATGCCGAAACGCTGGGGACTCAACTGGCTCACCAACTGATCGAGCAGGGCGCAAAGGAGATTCTGGACGAAATTACTGCGGCCGTTCGGTAGGGATGAGGGATGAGGGATGAGGGATGAGGGATGAAATTTGTGGGGGCAGTTTCCCTATGGTTGCTTAGAGGCTCTAGGCAGCCAGAGCTAAGTTCTTCCTTTGCTAGATTCTCGGCTCACTCGCCCCACATCATTTCTACAAATATCCGTGTTCGGCTAGAAAGTCAGGACTGAGACCATTGGGAGAAGCCTCGCCCATCTCGCCATAAGCGGAACTCGATCGCAAAAACTTCTCGACGTACTTTCCTAAAATGTCGCCCTCCAAATTGACCCAGCTACCCGGATGGAGTTGAGAAAGATTGGTCTCAGCGTACGTGTGGGGAATCACCGCTACTTTGAACCAGGAACCTGACGGGTCACAATCCGCTACCGTGAGACTGATCCCATTCACCGCAATGCTGCCCTTGGGAAGAATATAACGAGACACCCGATCGCTCGTTGTCGTAAACGTCATCTCCCAAGAACTCGCCGTCTGCACCGAGGATTTGAGAACGCCCACCCCGTCAATGTGACCTGTGACAAAGTGGCCACCTAGCTTGCTGCCGACCTTGAGCGACGTTTCTAGATTGACCCGCTTACTGCCGCCCTCGGTCTGGCTGAGGGTCGTGCGAACCTGAGTCTCCGGCGATACCACGGCCACAAATCCCGTCCCCAAAATCTCCGTCACCGTCAGACAAACGCCATCGACCGCCACACTGTCGCCCAGCGCCAATCCCTGCAAAATAAGTCCGGCAGCCGGCTCTGGGCATGTGATTTGTAAATGTTCGACCCCGATCGGGTGCAGGGTGCCGACAGTTTGGATGAGTCCAGTAAACACGAGTAGTATGGGGTAGTTGGATGAAAGAAACTTTACCAGCTTGTCCTGAGATTAATCTTTTGCTCAAGTATTTGGGGAAATCGAGAACTCTTCTTTATTTTGTCAAAATCTGGGAGGGATGATTTAGGATCAGGGCAGAGATCAGGGCATACTAAGGTCATCTACTTTAACTTGCTCGTGTTTAACTTGCTCGTGGTGTGCCAGGTCTTACGCCTGGTTCTCCTGGGTCTTCACGATGAAGAGTTCCTCCTTTGCTTCAGGTGTTCTAGAGGCTATACCGATGATTGAAATGAAGGTCGCTGGAATTGCGTTGGACGCGGCAACTCGTAGCCCGATCGTGCTTCTCAAAGATGGCACCGATCGCCGCGCACTTCCTATCTATATTGCTCAGGATCAGGCGAAAGCGATCATCAACGCCTTAGAAAACCAAACCCCGCCCCGTCCGCTCACCCATGACTTGTTTGTCAACCTCATGGAAATCTGGGACATGGAGCTAGAGCGGATTATTATTCACTCTCTACAGGATAATACGTTCTACGCAGTCTTAATTGTTTCTCAAGGTGAGGCAAAGCGCGAGATTGATGCTCGTCCCAGTGACGCGATCGCCATTGCCCTCCGTACCAATAGTCCCATTTGGGTGATGGAAGAAGTGATTGCGGATGCTTCGATTCCGGTCGATCGCGATGCTGACGAAGCCGAGCGCAAAGCCTTCCGCGAGTTTTTGGCGACCCTGCGCCCCGAAGACTTGATTCAAAAAGGTCGCTTTAGCAGTGGAGAAGCGCAGTAGGAAGGGATGAGGGATGAAACTGGGTTGACGTGAATTGGTAGGAGCGACTTCGCTGACAGATGCGGAAACGTTCCCTAAGTTCTCTACCAGCGAGGGACTTTGAATAGAACTTTTGTCCTGATTTCTCATTGCTCTCCTTAAATGCACTATCGTCGCTTTGGTCAAACAAATCTACCGCTGTCCGTTTTCTCGCTGGGGACAATGCGCTGTCTAGCGTCGCAGGAAGTCGCAGAACAGACGGTAAGACGGGCCATTGAGCTAGGGATCAATCACCTGGAGACAGCGCGAGGCTACGGTCAGAGTGAGAAGTTTTTGGGAACGGCTCTTCAAAATGGGCTGTCGCGGAGTCAGCTTTACATTACAACGAAAATTTCGCCTACCGATGCTGAGATCGTCGATCGCCACATTGATGAATCCTTACAGCACCTGAAGGTTGATTATTTAGACAATTTAGCGATCCACGGCTTAAACACCTGGGAACATCTCGCCTGGGTTGAGGCAGAAAAGGGCGGTATGCAGGCAGTCAGGCAGGCTGTGGCAGATGGAAGAATTCGGCATGTCGGGTTTTCGACCCACGGATTTTTAGACGTGATTTTAGCGGCGATCGCCACCCAACAATTTGAGTTTGTCAACCTGCACTATTCTTTGTTTTTTCAACGCAATGCGGCAGCGATCGATCTGGCTCATCGGCAAGATATGGGTGTGTTCATCATTTCCCCCGCCGACAAAGCTGGAATGCTCTATACGCCGCCAGACACGTTGACTCGTCTGTGTGTCCCCTTTTCGCCCCTAGAATTAAACTACCGATTTCTACTCAGTGATCCTCGGATTACAACCCTCAGCGTCGGAGCCGCCCACCCGACAGAATTGGACTTGCCTCTACAGGTGAGCGACCCTTTGCAGGTATCTCAAGGAGATCGTACCTTTCCCCTGACTCCAGAAGAAATTGCTGTCCTGAGCCGCCTTGAGCTTCACCAGACCGCAACCCTCAAAACGGACTTATGTAGTCAATGTTATGCTTGTCTGCCCTGCCCGATCGACATTCACATCCCCGAAGTACTGCGGTTGAGAAATCTGGCCGTCGCCTACGACATGAAGTCCTTTGGGGAGTATCGCTATCGAATGTTTGAAAATGCGGGACATTGGTTTCCAGGCAGCAAAGCCAACCGCTGTAATGATTGTGGCGACTGTCTGCCTCGATGCCCCCAAAATCTTGACATTCCCACCCTGCTTAGAGACACCCACCAGCGACTAAACGGCAAACCAGGACGACGACTGTGGCAAGAATGAAGGGGACTTAGGACTTTGAGACTCTGGATTTTGGACACTGAACTTTTTTCGACTCTGGACAACGTGAATTCGATGAGAGTTTTTTCGCTTCGTTGTTCACGGCTCCTGCCCCCCAACCCCCCAATTTTGGGGGACTTTCAGAGAGGAATTCTGGTTCAAAGTCCCTCACTCGTGGGGGATTTAGGGGGCGTTCCTGAATCTAAAAGCGAAGCGAAGCGTTCATCGAACTGACGTTGGACAGAGCGGTTTCGGGGCTTCAGTTTACGTCCAACCTCCTTGGTATAGTGTTTAGCGCTCAACGTCTCCCGTCTTTGCCGCCTCAGTCGCATTCATTGAGAAAATTTACACTATCTCCAGTACGATCGCCCCTTCCAAAAAACGCCCAACACAGTTCCGACTATCTGAAAGATACTGATTTGAGGCACAAGCGCGACTGGAATTGGTAAAAATGAGAGCAACAACAGCCACAGCGCCAGACAAGGAACCAGCGCCCAGAGACTTGCATTTGTAATCGGGACTCTTTGAAACCATCGCTCCAAAATGGCAACGCTCAACGCTCCTATGCCAACGGCGATCGCTAACTCGATCAGCAAAATCAAAGGAGAACTCAGCACCGTTGTCAACACTTCAAGCGCCGCTGGAATTGCCCTAAAGATTTGAATAATCAGCACATCAAAAGCAGCCACGATCGCAACCGTCACGAGAGCTACCTGAAGCAGCGCCGTCCAGGGAAGAAACTTTAAACGACGTAGCGGGTCAAACATATTTTTGTCAACCGTAAAAAACCCTGCCGATCAACCGTCGATCGCTTAGATTCGATAGTTGCAATCTGATTTTGGGTATCCAAAAATCAACTAGATCAAAAATCTAAGCGTGAGCAGACTAAAAAATTTGCGGCTCGGTGACCCTTCTAGCAGACTTCAATTTTGACACGCGCCAGCCGTTGTGATCCTTGTGAACTTCACTTTATCCATCTATCATGCAATTTAACCGCGCCATCAGCTATCGAAACGCAATGGAATCTCTAGTCGTCGAGGAGGTCGATCGCCAGCTTCAACGCCTCCCCGCCAAACTCGTCGAATACATCAGCACCGCCGAAGTGATCGCCTACGCGCTCAACCGACTACCCGCCCTCTACGCCACCAGTGAAAAAGGCTGGAGACAACAAAGACTCCGGGGCAAAAACGAACTCAAAAATCAGGTTAACACAGTCGTCCGTCAAGCGTTAGTCGCCGTTCAGCGTGATCCCCTGCGGGTTGCGGCTCCCCTGCAAATCACGGAAGAAGAACTGGAACCTTATACTGCTTTACAGGGTCTCAGACAGCTATTGGGGAAAGAAAATCTCTCCTGGGATACGCTAGTTGATGTGGTGGAGCGATCGCTTCGCAAAGCCAAGCGAGAAGGCAAAGGTGAGCAAAAACAGCTCATTCCAGCGACCTCAGACTCGCCTACCTATGATTGGGACGACAATCGCTACAATTTGTGACCGTACGCCTGAGTTTGAGAATACGATTTAGTTGAGCAAGACAAGGGTCAATCCATGCAGGTTTCAGCACTTCAAAGAACAGCTTTTTTATTTCAGACGCTGATTGGGGTGATGCTAGTTTGGGGAAATCAAAGCGCCATTGCCGACTCGACCGCTTCGAGCGATCCACAAAGAGTCTTACTCTCTGCCCTACAGCCTTCTTTAGCTCCCCTGGACTTTGAGAAACTGCAACAAGGGCGCTGTGCAGATGACACATTAGGAATCACCGAAACCTCGATTTCTCAAACCAATCTGACCATCCCTAGCTTTTGGTGGACTCGTGATCAAATTGCCGCCCAGCCTCAGTTTGGGAGCAGGTTACTTGACAAATGGCTGGCCTGCCCTGGTCAACGGACAACTCCCGGTCAGGCAGATTTTGTAGTCAATCAGCAGGTCTGGAGCTTGTTAGACTATTTAGAGCGCTACAAGTTTGTCCAGGAGTTAGGAACAGAGTCTAGTGGCTATGGCTACAACATGAGAATTTTTAACCGTCAGGGAACGCTGTTAGCAGCCTATACCTGTGCGTTTCAGCAAGCCGTCGAAAAAGCCTCTAACCCTCAACCCGCTGCCTGCATCCTTTCGCTGGACTCATCTGGCAAAGCAGGATTTCGGGGTCGCCCTAACGGGATAGACGCAGGGTCTCCCACAGGCGGCGGTACTGCTCGACCGTAGTATCGGTGAGGGGTTCGAGAAACTCGCTGCGGTCTAAGCTTTCTGCTCTGGGCATCAGAAGAGGATTGCTTTGCACCTCCGGCGGCAGCGTTGTAGAATTCAACGTCGTCAAAATCGGGGAGGCCGCAAAGCTAAATTGAGAAAGCTGTGTAGCAACGTCCGTTCGCCAGCAATAGTTGATCCAGTCTGACAGCAGGTTTGAAGCGTTTTGAACACGGGCAGGGCGCACCCAGAGATCTGTCCATAAAGCAGTGCCAGACGGGGGAAAAACCGCAGCGATCGGCTGGTTTCGCTGAATCAACGGTAAAACATCAGTAGACCACCCCACCGCCAACCAGATGTCATCTAATAACAAGGGTTGCAGGTAAGTATCAGAACTGTAGAACTTGACTTGTTGGTGCAGCCTGAGAAGTTCAGATTCTAGATTGGGGACGGTTTTGAGATCAGCCGTGTTGTAAGACTTACCCAGGTGTTTGAGCGTTAGACCAATGACCTCGCGGGGCTGGTCAGGTAGAGAAATGTGACCTTTGAGATCTTCGCGCCAGAGATCGCTCCAGTCAGTTGGTAGCTGCAAATCTTTTTGACGAAAAATGTCTTTGCGGTAGATAATCACCGTGCTGCCCCACCGATAAGGAGCTGCCCAGACTTTGCCCTTGGGGTCTGGAATGCCGCGATCGTTGCGAGTCACAATATTTCGCCATCTATCCGGTAGTTGCTTCCACTGTTGCCAATTATCAGGATTGAGGGGTTGAATCAGTCCCTGACGAATGGCCGTTTCTAGCCAGTAGTCGCCCAGGGTCACGAGGTCGGGTGTTGCCGAATCATTTGCCAAAAACGGGAGAGAAAAGGGGGATTTTTGAGGGGAGCCTTCCTGTTGTTTCCAGGCTTGCAGCAGTGAGAACAGCGTTTGGAGTTGATTTTCTGGCTTAAAGTCGAGTCCTACCTGGCGATCGTTCAAACTTTTGCGAAACTGACCGGGCAACTGAGCCGGAATAGAGTTCTTTAACAGCCGAATTTTGAGCGCGGCTTGACCTTGAGAATTGCAACCTGTCAGCGTCGTACTGAGGGCAAAGGTGCTGGCGGCTGTGAGAAACGATCGACGATCCATCATGAAGGAAAAAGTTAAGTCTACTGCTTATGTTCTACCCCAAAGCCGATCAGGGTCATGACCGAGGGCACTTCTCCGGGTTGGGGGCGCTGGTAAGTGACGATCGTTCTCAGGCGGGTGGTAGGCGATAAGAGCCGCATCTGATCGACCGCGACCGATCGCTGGTAGTGGGTTGTCATTTCCAGGGTTTGGCGAGTCGTCTGGTAGGTAAAGCGTCCAGCGATCGTGCCTGCCTCTGAGTAGCCTTGATCTCGCAGGTAAAAGCCTTGAATGATGTCGCCATTGGTGTCTGTAGAAACCTGGGCTGCCAGGGGTAAAAGCGCCTCTGGAGTGACTTTTTGAATCATGTAGGCATCGGGCACAAACAAGGCTTTGAGACTCATCGCCACCTCTTCACCTTTTTCAGAAACGGTATTGAAGGCGATCTCAAACCCTGGGCAGGTGTCCGGTTGAGTCACTTTAGCGGTGTCTACTTGAAAGTGCCCCGTTGCAGACTCGTCAGAGGGAATGAGAATACGCTGTTTTTCGGTTTCCGTCAGCGCGTCTACTTTAAACTCGGTATAAGAGCGCTCAACTTCTCCCTGCTCAAGGTAGTGGTAGGTGCGTTCAGTAGTCCAGGTGCCCGCACAAACAGCAAAGAATTCTTGAAAACTCAGCATTTTTCTCTCTAGTAGAACGGCGTTTAACAAAAATACTCAGCACAAAAACACTTGAATCAAACGACTCTCCGAAAGCATAGCATCTGCTCTAAATCTCAGACAGCATCTCACTTTGGAGCCAGACGACCGATCGTACTTTTTTGCACCAGTAGAAGGGTTAATGCACGGCTCACTTTTTCTTGAGAGGTTACAAGCTTTTATGAGGCGTGATAGCTCGTTTCTCAGAACAGAAAAAATGGCTTAAAGGCAGATCTTTTTCCTTTGATCTAAACTTTCTTTGTAATCCTCAACTATCGTAACCAGGCTCTTTCATTTCACTCTAGAAGCAGATAAGTGCTTGATCTTTACAGCGTCCCGCTTTCAGCGTTTTACAAGCATTTTGAACGCTTATTTTAACGAAATTCGTTCAACATTTTCTGAACTGTGCGAACAGTTTGTAGCCTTTCTTAAAGCAGTTGCTCAATCGTTTCCTGAGCTACATTTTGTTTTTGCATGAAAAGTTAAATGATTCGGGAGTAACCGTGCGATCGCAGGTTTTTTCACTAAGATGAACCATAACAAAAGTAGGGGAAGTAGGGCAGTAAATGGACACGCTTCAACAGCAAATCGGCACAATGGATAGCAAGATTGATACCCTGTATCAGCTTATCGAGCAGCTAACTCACAATCTTTCTCAAGTCGTCACCGAGATCAAGACCCCTAATCAGGGAATGGGCTACACCCTATCAGGCACCAGCAACGGGCGCTATTATCAGAGTCATCGCTACAGCGATCCGTCGATGGAACACAAAGATGTTTTGGTAGACAATCAGGGCAGCGAGGCCTCGATTCAAGGTGGAGAAAAGCCCCTCTCACCCGAAATTCAGATTCAGCGACTGACCGCACAACTGACCGCCGCCTACAACCGGATTGCAGCGCTTGAAGAACAGTTGTTGGCGCAGAGAGTTCACTAAGGATCGTGGATTAAATAACTCCGAAATTTCACCCTAACCCTAACCCTCTCCTCAAAGAGCTACCGTGTACACACAAGTCCGGAATCGCTTCGTTTCAATCGGCTTCAGCCCCCTAAATCCCCCATTCTGGGGGACTTTGACAAAGGAAAGATTTCCAAAGTTCAAAGCCATGACGACAGCTCAAAGTCCCTCACTTGTGGGGGATTTAGGGGGCGAAGGGTCTCGGCAATGACGGATCAATCAACTTGTGTGTACACGGTAGCCCCAAAGAGAGGGAACCAGACTTTAGCCTCCTTCTTAGGAAGAAGGGTTGGCGAGGGCTTTGCCCCACTTTGTGAGGATGGCGATCCGAGACTCTACAATTGTCGAAGTTATTTAATTCTCATTCCTAAGAAAGGGATGAGGGAGAACTTCGATGATCTGTTCCCCCTTTGGGGGTAATCCGCTTCGCGAGGAGGGATGAGGGATGAGGGATGAATCGGATAGTCGTTTATTCCTTGTCCTTTGTTTCTGGTGGTTGATCGCTCTTTAAACGATGATCTGCCAAAGTTTCGATCGCTTCAAGAAGTTCGGGTTGTCCCCAGTTTTGAAAGAGGTGGCCTGCGATCGCGCATCCTCCAGCGCCCACACCTTCTTTGACGTAGCCTTGTTCGTACGATCGCAGTTGGGAATGGCGCGATTTTGCGAAGCTTAACTGTGTGGCGAGGAGAGGAATGGTTCCGATTTGATTGCCTAACCCTACCGTATCGCCTGTGGGATCTTCGGCTACCCAGCGAGTGGTTCCGACAACAATTCTTTGAGGGTGCCAGGGAAGAGAATGGGTTGAGGAAATGGCTTGTGTCAAGGCAGACACGGCCAACATTTGTGTGCCTCCGGCCAATAGAACTCCACAGGTTTGACTGGCGGCGATCGTCATGCCAGCAACCACAATTTGCATCGGATCTCCGACAGCGGCAACGAGGGCGATCGGGTCTGAGGCGTGAGGCGTGAGGTTTTGATCAGACTTCTGTAATGGGCGTGGTGCGTGAGAATTTAAGCTTGAGAAATTCTGTAACCCGTCTTGGACTAGCTGCCACTTTTGGGCGTGATTGCAGACGGGATGGCTGCTGTTAACTTTTTGAGCGGCATCAATTCCCAAACCTGTGAGAATTGCTAATGCAGTCGTCGTACCTCCCACCACACATTCACTCAAAATTAAGTAACTCTCAGGAACTTGAGCGGCTAGTTTTTCTCCCCAGATGAGTCCTTGTTGAAATAGGTGTTCGACGATCGCTCGCTCCATCGCTTGACCTGTACTTAGACAGCGGGCGGGCATTCCTTGCAGATCGATCGCAGAGACAGCAGGCGGATTGGGCAACCCTGCATTAAATAGATAAATGGGAATGTTTTGGGCAGCGAGAATGGCACGAGAAATTAAGACGGGAGACGCGCCCACATGCAGAGGAGGCAACGGGTAACGAGGCGATTTTTGCACCCCATTGATTAGAAATTCTGCATCCGCGATCGCTGTGTACTGTCGATCGGTCGGAGTCGCACCAGCAGCCGAAATTCCAGGAATCAGTCCCGTCTCGGTAAAGCCCAAAACACAGGCAAAAAGTGGCGATCGTCCTTGATACTGATGAAGCCACTGCTGCGCTTGTTGAGGCTGAGTATAAATCGAAATCATTCTGAATTAAGCAACACTTGCACCCAGTTTGGCGGATTGGGAATGGGATTGTTGAGGCGATCAAACAAAAACCACGCCACGACATGTACCACAAACAAATAAACAACGCTGTGGGTGACAATCATCGCCAGCACTGCAAACTGCACCAGCACTAACGACGGTTGCATCAATAATCCCAGTTTGAGAAACACCCACTCCAACAGGTTAATTATTTGATTGGTGCCATATAGCCAGAGATCTTCACCCGTCAAAATAGACAGTAGCCAGATGCGAAAAAAAGCGCCCGTTACATTCAGTAAACTGGCAAGGGGAATCGAAACGGCCCACTTAGCGCGACGATACCACAACGCTCCTAACAACACGCCGAGTAACCCAAAGGGCACCACAAACTGAATGCTGCGAGTGGGGCCAATTAGCACCGACAGCAATAGCCCCGATACCAACGCCGCCATCCATGCAGCCCGACTTCCCCATCGCTGATAGACGAGCGCGATCGGAATCGGGAAAAAAATCTGCAACAGCGGACCCATCGGAAAGTAGGAATTTACCAGATAGATCAGACTGGCCGCACTGGCTAAAAACGCCGTCTCAACCATGACGATCGGACTTGCGGGATCAACCTTGCGAACATAGCGCGGTCGATCAGAGGCTTCCTGAACTTCGGGTACGATGTCGTCGAGCCAGTTTTCCTCATCGGAAGGCTGGTTAGAGCTGGGCGAATTTGGGCTGGCGTTTTGAGAATCACTCATGCAAATGGCGGAATGCAGGCAGATCTACTCTAGTGCAAATTTTATAGATCGCACCGAGCAATCGAGCCAGGCTTTCTCTTGCCAAAACTGCCCACAAGTTAGTTCCCAAACACACCGTTCCTAGCCACAGCAAAATAAACGTGGGCGGCATCACCACGCCGATTAAAAACCAGGTGAGAACATGCAGCACCATAATGCCCGAAAACAGAGAAGCGACTCCAGCGGCTAATAAAACTTGGATCGGAGGACGACGCATTCCTGTCAATATCAGGGTTTGGGAGGTCGTCAGTAGATTAGCCGGGACGAGAAAAGCGCAGATAGCAATGCAGTGCGATCGCGAAAAATCAAACAGCGCGTTGTAATCGATCATGCAGTCGGTTGAAAGCGATTGTTAACGGTAGGTTACGTCAAGATGAGCAGGTTTGCACGAAATTACAACAAAGCATTACAAAGGGAGGAGGGAGGAGGGAGGAGTGAATTAGGCGATCATCGTTTCCTCGAACTGTTGGAGGCGGGAGGCTTCGATCGAGTAGTTTTTGCCGTAGATGATGGGGAGTTGTTTGGTTTGGGACAGGACTTGTCGAACTTCGGTGTTGGAAATATTCATTAGGTCGCGATTGGTGGTGATGGCTAGGGCGGCGGCGATTCCGACTCCTTGACCGACGGCGACGTTAAATTCGACAATGCGACCTGCGGCACAGGCGTATCCATCAAAGCCGGATGCGGGGCTGATGACAGCAAGATTAGGGACGGATCTGAGAAGGGCGTGACGAATGCCGACGTTGAAGAGGGGCGGTTTGAGAAAGGAGATGCTGGTGATGCCTCTTTCTAGGGCTTTGAGTCCCAGACCTTCGATGCCGCCGCGCACGTCTAAGGGGTAGCCAAAGGTGGCGATCGCTTCTTCTCTAGACACGCCGCCTTCGAGCATTCTGGCTCCGCTTAGGGGTTCGACCACGCCCGTCACATTCCCGGCATGACGAATGTAGAGTTCTGGCATGGGGCGAACGGCGGTGGCACCGAGACTTTTGAAGAAGCGATCGAGAAATTTGATTTCTTCTAGCATGGTGGGCGTGGGTTTGGCGGCGTTTCGAGCCAGCGCTTCGGCTTGAGAACCGGACACATGACACAGCAGCGCATTCCAGGAAAGCCGACCCCCTGGAAGAATGGCGATATTGCCGGAGTCAAAGGCGGAACTGTTGCTATTGAGCGAAAATTTTGTGCCCCGGTAGGCGTGATAGGCGATCGATAACGCTTTGCTGCAAATATCGATGTGATCAGAGCCGACGTTCATATCTGCCAGAGCGCCTTTGCTGTCAAACATTTCTTTTTTGAAGCGCTCTATAATTCTCGCGTCGCCCCCGGCAGCAAGCTGCATAAATCTTTGCGCTTCGGTGTCTCTGGGGTTGGTGAAGCGTCTGAGGTAAGCCATTTCGACGGATTTGAGTTCGGCGATCGTCAGTCCCTCGGTTTCAAACACCAGCGTCACGGGCAGTTCTGATTCGGGGAGTCCAAAAGTGCCAAATCCTTGCAGCTTATCGGCTCCCGCGTATTGAGCAAGTTCGGCGTTGACGGTCGAGTCGATAAACTGTTTGGCAAGATAAGTTTCTCCATTCATCAACTGAATGCCAGAGATTTTTGCGCCCTGTTTGAGAATGGCTTGAATCTGCACTCGACTGATGATGTCTGCACTGATTTCGCTCAACATCTGACGCAGCGCGGTGTTTGCCTTGCGGGGATCAAGCGCAATTTGAGGAACGCCCGATCGCTGCAAAAGTTCGGTATATAACCGAGACGGATCACCAAACAACCCTACACCCGTCGCTTGTCGGATATCTGGAGGAACGTGGGTGCGATCGAGATACGCCAATCCGCCTCGTACCAGATGGCCGCCCACGCCTTCTTGAGAGTTGCCCTTAAACATGATCAGGGATTTGGGAAATTTGCCAATTCTGCGACGATATTCTCTAGCGGCTGCAACGATCGCGAGAATACCCGGAACTTCGTCACCAAACCCAATAATGTCGTAAGTGCGTGTCGTGGACGGTGTGGCTGCTGTCATGAAAGGGTGCCCCAACTACTGAATCGATTTTAAGTACAGATTCCGTTAGAGAACGCCAAATTTCACAAATTATTGAATTTTTGTAGAATATTCGCCCCTGGGATAGAGGTAAAGCGATCGTTCATTCCTCAAGCCAGCGCGAATTCCATCGCTCCCACTTCACTCACAGACTCCAGCAGTGCCGTAGAATTGGCAGCTTGAGGGCAGAAGGACTTAGGAAGTGACGAAACCAAACTTCGTATCCGATCGCTCCATTTCTCAACTTGCAGCTTTTTTAGCAATATTGGGACGGGGCAAAGCAGAAGAGAACAGCGTGTTAAAGGTAGCTTTGCGATCGCTCACCGATTCATTAGACAAGTTCCACATCGTTTCATAAAAAAAGAACGAAACCCCGGCAAATCCTTGATCTCGAACGAGTTGCACCTGATCTCGAATCTGCCGAATACCCACTGGACGATCTTTGAGTCCCGTCAACACGCCAACCCCTGTTGGAATATGACTTTTAGCCGCTTGCACTTCGGGCTGATTTAACTCGTCGATAAACCCCTGACGGCTGTCTCGATAAACTTGCAGCACCAGTTCTTCGATCAGTCCTTGTTGATCCCATGTGCGCCAATCTTGCAACGAATGATTGTAGGAGAAATTGTAATTGTTGGGTGACAACGAGACCAGAACGTTTTGTTTTTTGGCTTTAATCGCATGGAGGATCTGAGCCGTGAAAGCAGTGATTTTGTTAGCTCTCCAGCGAATCCAATTGGGATCTTTGGGGTCGATCGGCGGCTGTTTCCCCTGATTTTCTTGCTTGTAAAGGGCAACAGTAAACTCATCGTAGCCAAAATCATAAGGCAACCCGAAATGATCATCAAACTGAATGCCATCGAGATCATAATTATCAACGAGTTCGAGAACCAGATCGCTAATGAATTTCTGAACCTCTGGCTTAAACGGATTCAACCAGACACGGGGATACTTGCCTTCTTGCCAGACTTGAGTGCCGTCTCGTCGTCGCGTCAACCAATCAGGATGCATACTGGCCAGTTCTGAATCGGCGGGTGCCATAAAGCCAAACTCAAACCAGGGAATGATCGTTAATTTGCGTTGGTGTCCCTGTTCGATCAGTTCTTTGAGCATGTCACGATCTTTTAAGCCGATCGCTTCGGGTCGCGGATCAACGGACAGCCCGATCGCTTGTTTGGCGACCTGACTCGGATATAGCGTGTAGCCCCAATTCCAAACGGCAGGATAAATGGTATTGAAATTGAGTTGAGCGAGATCTTGAACAGCCGCATTGAGACGATCGCGGCTAAACATTGCGTCACTGTCAATATTCGTCAACCAAACGGCGCGAATCTCACTGCGAACCGCTGGCTTACCCGCAACGTACTGATCAGGAATCAACGAAGCGGTTTCTGGCAGTGCTCGACAGATTAGAGCCGCAACTTCTCCTCGACTGGCCGCCGCATCAGGATTTAGCTGCTTGACATTGGGATAGTTGACGACGATGCGTTGATCTGTGGCCGCTGCGATCGCCTTTTTCGCATAGTCAGGAATCGCTTGAGCATCCTGAAAAACAGCCAGCGTCTGATCCACTGGAGCCGTCAAAGTGGAACCCGCCGCAGCACTGGCGAGAACCGCGATTGCATGGACTCGTAAAATACTTTGATTGGGGCGAAAGGTGCCATCTGGGTAGCCCGAAAAAAAGTTGGCGTTGGTAGCTTGTCCGATCGCGCTGGCCGCCCAAAACTGCCTGGGAACGTCCTTGAATTGCAGCGATCGGGCAGGCAGCGTTGCATTCACAATTCCTGGAAACGTCGTCACCATCAGCGAAGCGTATTCTGCACGAGTCACCGACGCATTTGGCCGAAAACTCCCATCCGGGTAGCCGTTAAGAATCTTTTTCTGAGCCAGCGACTCGATACAGGCTTTTGCCCAATAGTTTTGAATATCGTTAAAGCGAACTTGAGCCGAGGCAGGTTCTAACCGACCAGAAAAAACTCCGGTCAAGGCCAGCGAGCCAGTGATCAAACAAATCCAGAGAAACCGCCAACGCCGCGCCATAATTCACTCCCTGATGCAGGAGAAATGTTGTCATGGTTTCTACTTTCGCATCAACTCCGTCCGGTTCCGTAATTCGTTCTTCAAAAAGGTAATCTCGCCCGTACCACTCGTAACAAAACTTTTTCAAATATCGTGTTGACGAATTCAAGTTCTCAGAATAGATGAACAGGGATTCTGATATATTTCTCCTCATCACTCGTAGCGATGCTATGGATTTAACTCTATTGCATCGATTAGAAATAGCTTGAGATTGACTATATGACTCGAACGGATGGATTTATTGGACGGCGATCGTTTCTGCATCTGGCAGGAATGGGAGGACTGGGCATTGCGGCGGTCGCAGGAAGTGGATCGATCTGGCATCCCGAAGAAGCTCTCGCACAAAGCCCCGCGACTTCTAAAAAACCTCAACCTGTTAGTCCGGATGCAGCCTTAAAGCTTCTCCTAGACGGCAATACGCGATTTGTGGATGATAAGCGCCAAAACCCTGGGCAATCTCGCTTACGTCTTCAAGAAACTGCCGTCGCTCAATATCCATTTGCGTCGATTTTGGGCTGTGCAGATTCTAGAGTGCCTTCTGAAATCGTGTTTGATCAGGGCTTGGGTGACTTATTTGTCGTTCGAGTTGCCGGAAATGTCGCCAGTCAAACGGCGATCGGTAGTTTAGAATTTTCTACAGCCGTGCTGGGTTCTCAACTAATTGTGGTGGTTGGGCACAGTCGCTGTGGGGCAGTCATAGCAGCCGTAAAAGGAGATCCCCTACCCGGCCGAATTGGTATATTTGTCGAAGAAATTAAGCCTGCTGTCGCTCGTGTTAGGGCTAAAACGGGAGACTTAGAACAAAACTCGATTATCGCCAATGTGCAGTATCAGGCGCAAAAGCTAGCAGAGAGTTCGACTATCTTGGCTGACTTGATCCAGAAGGGTAAGCTCAAGATTGTGGGGGGGCGCTACGACCTGACAACTGGCAAGTTCACGATCGTCACTTAGGTTCGTTAAATCGCTTCAATCTGCCAGGAATTGCAAAGAGATGGGTAAAGGCAGGGTGTTTGTGCCCTCGCCCATCTTTTAGAAAATTCAGCGCAGTGAAACCTTAATGGTGCTTTGAGGCATCTGTATCCAGCCCGTCATATCCCATGCCATGCGCTTGATCCACCGGGTTGCGATCTGAATCTTGGTCAACAGGAGTACCGCCGTCGTACCCTACACCGTAGGACTCATCAACCGAGTTACCGTTTGGCGCGATCGCACTCGTCCCGTCGTATCCCACCCCATGCGCTTGATTGATTGGATCGCCATCTTGATCCTGGTCGAGCGGAGTTCCGCCATCGTAGCCCACTCCATAGGAGTCATTTGCTGAATCTAGATTGGCCGAATCCAGTGGATCGTTCTGCACTAAGGGACGATCGCCTACATCAATCTTCTTCACGTCTCTCGAAGTTCCTTCTACCATAGTGATTCTCCAATATTTGTTTTAGATTTTGTTTTAGATAATTATTGAGCGCTAAATAAGCATGACAATCGCCGCACAAATCTCCCTCGTGCTTTGGAGAGAGATCATTGATGCGTCACTATTCCAAAGGACGCGATCGCAAAGGAGAAAAATTGCCCGTTTTAACCGCCGCTAATTTTCGCTTTGTAGCCCAACTGCACCAAAATCTGAAGTAACTTCTGAGCATGGTCGCCCTGAATCTCTAGCGTCTCCTCTCTAACGGTGCCGCCCGTTCCACATTGAGCTTTCAGCTTTTTGAGCAAATCTGTCAACGTCTCAGCCTTGGACTGAAATCCACTGATCACCGTTACGGTTTTTCCGCCTCGTCCCTTGCGCGACACTTGAACTCGAATGTTTTGCTGATTGGGCGGCAGGTCAGGAACTCCTCGTTCCAATGCGTCTGAATGATTCGCGTTACCAAATTCGGAATAGACGATGCGATCACCCGGAGAGGTGCCCGACTTCGCTTTCTTAGAACTCGCCATAAAAATCAGTGCCAAATCAGCAGCAAGGGCCAGTGTAACGCAGCTTTCCTCAAGCTTATAGAAGTGGGAGGGTTCGGGAACCCACAAAACCCATGTGGTTCACCCGTGGGATGTAGTTAGGGTTCGGGCGTGGCTGGCAAGCCACAGAGTCAATATTTGGTACAATAACACTTGTCAAGGTGAAACTCCTTTGCCATCGTGAAACCGTTAAGACACACTTTCAGGCATCAATGAGTAGGGCAAAGAGCGGCGAAAACTCTTAAAACAGTCAGGGATAGCCACGTCTTCCCACCACCAGAGCACCGAATATTGTTTGAGAGTCCGAAAACGTAAGGCGGGGCACGCCTAAACGCTAGGTTCGTATCCTAAGTACGCTTGGGGAGATAGACTCTCTGGGATTGACTAAGTTAAGCTCGTCAATTGGCGCGATGGCGCGGTTGAAAGGTTTAAGCATTGCCGCAAGGATAGTGAATTTTAAGGTCATTCGTAGAGCCAAGAATCCCACTCTCTTTAGAGGTGGGAGTGTCAAAATTAAGCATCAATTGCACCTATAAGATTCAGGAATCGTGACGACAACCCCACTTCCCAAAAATCTCCAGCCGGCCTCCGATCTTTCTCCTCAAAGTCGCCCTGATCCGTTGGGGAGATTTGGCCAGTTTGGCGGCAAGTATGTCCCTGAAACGCTGATGCCAGCTTTGTTTGAGCTAGAGGCAGCCTACCATCAATACAGCCAAGACCCTGACTTTCAACAAGAGCTTCAAGGACTGTTAAAAGACTATGTGGGTCGCCCCAGTCCCTTATATTTTGCCGAACGGTTAACGACTCACTACGCTAGACCCGACGGCACCGGGCCGCAGATTTATCTTAAGCGCGAAGATCTCAACCACACTGGGGCCCACAAAATCAACAATGCCCTCGCTCAAGCACTTTTGGCGAAACGCATGGGCAAACAGCGCATCATTGCCGAAACGGGAGCAGGTCAACACGGAGTCGCTACCGCCACAGTTTGCGCTCGATTTGGGCTAAAGTGCATCATCTACATGGGCGTGCAGGATATGGAGCGGCAGTCGCTCAACGTCTTTAGAATGCGCCTGATGGGAGCCGAAGTCTGCCCCGTCTCATCGGGAACAGGAACCCTCAAAGATGCCACTTCGGAAGCGATTCGGGACTGGGTAACGAATGTAGAAACGACCCATTACATCCTGGGTTCTGTCGCTGGCCCGCATCCGTATCCGATGATGGTGCGTGATTTTCATGCGGTGATCGGTCAGGAGACTCGCGCTCAGGCTCAAGAAAAGTGGGGCGGTTTGCCAGATATTCTGCTGGCCTGTGTGGGCGGTGGCTCTAATGCGATGGGACTTTTTCACGAATTTATCGACGAATCCAGCGTGAGAATGATCGGTGTAGAAGCAGCGGGTCATGGCGTGGAAACCGACAAACATGCCGCGACTTTGACCAAGGGACGAGTTGGCGTTCTCCACGGGGCGATGAGTTATCTGCTGCAAGACGACGATGGTCAGGTGATCGAGCCGCATTCCGTTAGCGCTGGATTAGACTATCCGGGTGTCGGGCCAGAACACAGCTATCTGATGGAAACGGCACGGGCTGAGTACTACGCCGTCACCGATGAGCAAGCGTTGGGAGCGTTTCAGAAGCTTTCTCAGCTAGAGGGAATTATTCCTGCGTTGGAGACGGCTCATGCGATCGCCTACCTTGACACCCTCTGTCCCCAACTCACGGGCAGCCCTCGCATCGTGATCAATTGTTCAGGTCGTGGCGACAAAGACGTTCTTACCGTGTCCGCCATTCTGAATCCGTAAAGTCTCAAAAATTCTGTTGTTTGCCCTTTATCCAAAACTGGTAGAGGGCAATTTCTGTTTAACGACCCGATTCCAAAGAATTATTTAAGAAGTTCAGAAGATTCATCCGGTGCAATAACTTCTCCATCCATTTGCAGCAAAGGCGCTTCATCTGCGATCAAATCACTCAACTCGTGAAACTGAACGCCCATATGGTGACAAGCTGCCGCCAACTCTTGTCGAAAGCGATTGAGATCTGAGCCATAGCCGCACAAATCGGCCGCCGTTTCGACCCCTTGCTTCGCGTTTGCCCGCGCACAATCAACCAAATCCAAACCTTGCAGTGGGGTAGAGGATGCCATCAGTTGCTCCAAAATTTTATTGCATCGCCTTCCAATGTGCAGCCAGACGAGTCGATCGCAAATCTCTCCAGAGTTATGATTTTTGCCTCAAAGCCACCCACGACTCAAAGATTCAAGAAAAGATGAAAGACGCTGACCCAAACAGATCAATCCTTTCATCCCTCATCCCTGCCAATACCGACAAGCCGCATTCGCCATCGTCACCACGCCCGTCAAGATTGCCGTTTCGTCCACTTCAAATTGAGGATGGTGTAAGGGATAATTTCGCCTGTCCTTAAAGCCAACCCCCAAACGGAACATACTGCCAGGTGCGTGTTTCAGGTAACAAGAAAAATCTTCTGCACCCAGCGATGGCTCTTGGATAATTTGAATACTGTCGCTGCCCCAGATTTCCTTCGCCGAAGACTCCAACAGACTCGTCAACTTCAGATCGTTTTGTACCGAAGGCGTTCCTCGACGGTAATTGACCTGACATTTTGCCCCATAGGTTTGACACACACTGGACACAATATTCTCAACCCAGGTCGGCAACGCTTCACTGGTTTCGGGATGGAGCGATCGCACCGTTCCCATCATCTGCACCTGATCCGCAATCACATTCGGGGCCCGTCCCCCTTGAATCTTGCCGATCGTCAGCACTACCGGCCGCAATGGATTTTGAGTGCGAGCGATCGCCTGTTGCAATGCCGTGATTACCTGAGCCGCAATCCAGATCGCATCCACTGCCTCATGAGGTCTTGCGCCATGTCCCGACTCACCGACGATCGTAATCTCCAGATCATCCGCCGCCGCCGTTAGTGCCCCATAGCGAATGCCCACCTTCCCAGCCGGAATCGACGGAAACACATGGACTGAGAGAATCGCATTGACCTGCTCGATCGCTCCATCCTGGATCATCCATTCCGCCCCTTGTGCGATCTCCTCGGCAGGTTGAAACAAAAACCGCACATTACCCGGTAGTTGAATACCTAACTGAGACAGCACCATGGCCGTCCCCAAGCCCACCGTCGTATGGACATCGTGACCGCAGGCGTGCATAATTCCTGACTTGCGAGACGAAAATTCTAGCCCCGTGCGCTCCTGAATCGGCAACGCATCCATATCTGTGCGAATGGCCAAGAGACGGCGATCGCTCCCTCCCGCCAATTCCCCAACTACGCCCACTTTTCCTACCGACTCCCGCACCTGTAACCCACAGGAAGAGAGGACTCCAGCCACATAAGCGGCCGTTTGCTGTTCTTGTCCGCTCAGTTCGGGGTGACTATGCAAATGGCGACGAATCTCAATCAAACGAGGCGCAAGGGCAGTAGCGAGTTCTTTGATGCGGTCTTTCATAGGAATCCTGCGATCGGGCTTCCTTCCAATGATAAGACTTGTGAAGAAATCAGCGTCAGCCAGAGGTTTTCTAAAATACATTCTCCCCCTTCTTAGCGTCCCCACTCGAACACTAGCTCCTGGTTCAAAGTCTCTCAGAATTGGCAACTTGGAGGGCAAAAGATTCAAGCAGCGCAGTGAAGGAAGTCACCCCTACGGATCAGGGCTGCTGGGTTGCGATCGCCAGCCTCACCCCCGGAATTGTTCTCAATCGATCCATTACTGTAATCACTAGCCCATGACTGACGCGGCGATCGGCATTGACGATCACCTGGATCTGATTTTTCTTCCCTTTTAATCCCTGAACTTGAGCTTGTAGATCTTTAAGTTGAATGGCCTTGCGGTTGAGGGCGAGTTTGCCGTTTTGGTCGATCGTCACCGTTGCGGGAGCGGCTTGTTGAGATTGGGCACTGACGGCCGTCGGCAGACTGACAGGCAACCCTTGAGAGCGCGTCAAAAACAGCGTGGACATGATGAAAAACGTGAGCAGGGCAAAAATCACGTCGATCATCGGCACGATATAAATTTGAGGCGGCAAATCCGGTTCTTCAGGTAGACGCATAAGACCCTCCTTTTTCGTGGCGGCGACGATAGAGCAATTCAAGCTGTCCCCCGTATTCTTGAATCAGCGCAATTTGACGGATGTATAGCCCTCGAAACGTGTTGGAAAACACCAGCGTGACGATCGCCACCACCAGTCCCGATGCCGTTGAAATCAGTGCTTCACTGATCCCGCCTGTCACATTCGTCGTATTAGTGCCGCCCAAGTCGCCCAGACGCAGATTGGCAAATGAAGCAATCAATCCCAAAATGGTGCCCAATAGTCCCAGCAGCGGAGCCAGACTGATAATTGTTTCAAAGACAGTGTTGAAGCGCTTGAGAAGGGGAATTTCAGCTTGAGCCGCACTTTCTAACGCCAGACGAAACTCTTCGGGAGTGGCCTCTTCGAGTTCTAAAGCCGCTAGAAAGATGCGGGCGATCGGCAGATCCGTGTTTTGTTCTAGCATCAAAAAGGCGGCTCTGGGACTGCGCCGATAAAGCGTCAACACTTCGCGGATGATGCGATCGTGGCGTTTTGTCACCTTTGCCCAAAAAGAAATCCGCTCAAAAATCAGCGCCACCGCCAGGATCGAAAATCCCAACAGAGGCACCATGACAATCCCACCGGATGTAAACCAATTCGTCGCCTGCATGTCGCGTCGAGCCACTTGTAGAAGCAGGGTTTATTCTAATCCCTCAGTTGCTCACTTGGCACAGGTTATTTGCGTCCCGTGTTCGGAAATCGCTCAATCTGGGCGTAGCCGCTAAAAATTAGCTTGTCGCCTTCCGTTTCCAGACGATTGATTCGCAGCAAAACACCATCGAGGTCAAAGCGATCGAGATCCACCATATTGTCTAGAATCTCAGCAAACGCCATTGTGAGAATTTCAGAAATGCCGCGTAGCGCTTCAGGAACGGCTTCTGGCTCAAACTTGGGGTCTTGAAACGCCACTCGTCGCCGTCGCTCGATCGCCACACTCGCCGTCAGACTAATCGGCACCGTGTTATTGGGCAAAACCGCCTTGGCAAAGATCTGAATTTTGTTGTTTGGTAAGAGCTTGAGTTGCACATCGTCAAACGAGACAGGCTCGCCGCCAGACAGATTCATCAGCGCGGGTTCGGTAATGTTTTGCAGCCGCTTGACGACCAGTTCTGATTTAAAGGCATCGTTGATCCCCGATTCGGTTAAGGTCACCTGAGCGATCGCTTGAGTCGGCTGCTTAAGACGAATTTTTCCCCCCAGGACAGACCCAAAGTCGATCGCCACTGCATCAGTCTCAAACCGCATCTCCTCCACCCAAAAATCACGGCGAATCACTAGCCCGCGTCCGCTCATCTTAAAGTTGTCAATGCTTCCCTGCAAGAGCTTGCTCGACGGAAAGCAGCGAATAGAAACTTCGACTGACTCACTTTTGGTAAATAGGTGACGGATAGATTCACTTGCTGCTGCATTGAGCATCCGCTCCCCAAAGTCAGTTCCAGGAGAATTTTTCACGTTTGTGAATCCATTGAACATCGTTTCTATCTGCAACGGTATCTCCCATTGTGTAACACATTGTAAAGATGCGTCAATTTTCAATCAAACAGAAAATCAACTAAATGAATTAAGAAAACACTATATCTGCTTAAAAAATCTGGAGAGATGAGCAGCCTGTCCTTCATGACCTTCCCAGAGAAAGTACCTTCCCAGAGAAAGTGTACTCAGACTAACCACTGTACAGGACTTTCAGCCACGATCCGCTAAAAGATGCGCGGTGCCTAGCTTTCCATAAACTGGGCGAGTACTCAACACAGAGCCTTCAATATGGTGAGCCGCGAATATCGTTGTGAATCGCCTCTTTCAAAGCGGGTCAGGAATCTCATTCATTCTAACGGAAGGTGAAGGACTGAAATTCATACAGTGAGCAAATTTCTTGATAAAAGCTTTACATCCGTATGGAACTCGTCATATTTCCAACAGGTCACTTAAGCCAGGATGACCCAACTTCACTGGCTTGCGGGGATCGCTCAATGAGCCTGTGAGGGAAGGTTTTGCTGTGTCTACTCAAGTCATTTTGAGCAAATTCACACTCACATTCACTAACGGAACTCATGAAAAACTCTGTGCCTGGTTATACTCGCAAGTCACTTTGGAGAAAAGCGACGATCGCCCTCCTGTCTTCAACGCTGCTGATGGGAAGTTATGGGCAGATGGCGATCGCGGCTCCCTTACAGATCAGTCAACAGCGAAGCTGGAACGCTGTTCTCAAGGTGGCTCGACTGGTGCAAACACGACAAGATACCTCACTGGTGGTGCAACTGGGCATTCTCGACAAGCCTCAAACGAGCTATGCCAATGCGGTTTATCAAGTGTTTGCGCGACGAAATGACCAATGGGTGCAGATTTTTACCTCGACAGGGGCACGGCTGATTAGCAATAACGCAGGACAAACCATCCTGGCACCCGAAGTGATTTCGCTGAATGATTTGCGCCGACAACTAGGTGACATAAACCTGAACAATGTTGAACTGCGGGTCACGGCTCAACTGCGCTATGACGTTCGGGGGAGTGTGCGCGACAGATCCGTCTTTTTTGAGCAAACCCAGTCTTATCAGACGATCGCTCAAACCACTAGTTCTCAGTTGATCACACAGCAGATTAGTAGCCAATATGGAGTCAATCAAGGCAGTTTTAGTCTGGCGATCGCTCAAAAGCAAGCGTCTTCCAAAAAAGTAGTGGCGCGGGTTTCAGTTCGCAACAGAACGTCACAGGGCTTTTCAAGTGAGCGATTTTTAGGAGACTTTCGCTACAAGGTCAACAAAAAAGCCAAATTTATGAAGGGCTTGAAATCGGGCGATCGGGTGATTGTGCGACTTTTTAACCAGGAAAATCAATTCATCGGCTACAGCGAATTTGAACTGCTGTCTGAAAATGCTGCCGTGACTTTAGTTTTGCCCGATCGCTCCTCCGATCGCATCGTCCGCACCGTTTATGGCATTGACGCTGATCAAAATGGGGCGATCGACTCCAACACGCAAATTTACGACTATTTCACCCAGGTTTCTCAAGTGACTCGTCAAAGCTATCAAAATGCACGAGTGACGTTTTTTCGCAGCGTTCGGAGTCTGAAGAATTTGAGTTCCTTTGCGCTGTCTGGGCTGCCGATGCCGCGCTCTAATTGTGTCTACCCAATTTCTTTCACAAGTGGGGCGTTTTCGCTGGTCAACCAGTCGATCGAGGTGTTTCAGTCCGACCTCAGTTCGGTGTTTGTGTCGGCTCCGGGGCGAGTGGTGCAAACGATCGACATCAGCAGCACAAATGTTTCGGTATATGAAGCAGATCGGCTATTGACCACTGATCAGACGATCGACTCAGATGACGACTCAGATGACGATGACGATGACGACGATAAGAAAGGCAGAAAGCGGCGCTGTAATCAAGGGATTGGCAACGGTGCGGAAGGTTGCGATCCTGGAAATTCTCGTCCCCGCGGTGGCAGCAATGACGAAGACTGACGCAACCCCGGTAAAAACAAACGCTAACTTGGCGACTTAATCTCTCCAGTGCAGAAGCTCCGCAGCAAGACCGTTGTGGAGTTTTTTTAGGCGTTGCTGATTAGAGGTAGGAATCTGTGGGAAGTGTCCATCTTTTCGCCCCCACTAAATCCCCCAATTCTGGGGACTTTGAACTGAAAATCTTATCCAAAAGCCCCTCAGAATTGGAAGGTTGGGGGCAGAAGTGATTCACAACGAAGCGAAAAAGTTGTATCGGATTGCCGCCGCAAAAATCTTACTCCGGAGGCGCTTGCCAGATTTCATGTGCGAGGGACTTTGAACTGAAAGTCTGGACTGAAAGACCCCCAGAACTAGCGGCTTGGAGGGCAAAAGTTCAGAACACCTTCAGAACACCGCAGCGAAAAACCGTAGTCGAACTGACCACATTAATGCAAACTTAGCCACAAACACCAAAAAGCGCCCCTTTTGGGAACGCTTCGGCAAGTGAGACTTTGACAAAGGTTAAGGCAACTGAGCAGCCGTGTCAGGCACAGGTTCTTCTAAAACTACAACTCGCTGATTGGGGTCAGCCCGGTTGGTTTCTTCCTGCATGATGCTCTTAGCCTGACGGGGATCAAAGTAGCGATTAAATTCTGACTTGAGGCGACCAACCCGCGCCTGGGTCGTTTTGACCTCTGCTCTCACTTCTTGAAGTTTGGATTGTTGAGCAATGCTGTAGGGCAATAGCTGTGTTAACGCCGCGATCGCTGCTCCCGAAATCACTAGATTTACCGTCAGCTTGATCGAAGTTTCTACGGCGATCGCGCGATGATGGTGGCGCTGTATGGGGCGAGGATTGGATCGGGGCGACCCCTTATGGGTATATCGAGGAGATCGAGTCGAACGGACAGGAGGGGGCGTTTGGAGTGCGTTCATCAGTTCATACGGTGCGAGAACAAAGGCAGAATTTAAGGCACTAAAAGCCATGCCTGAAGAGTAACTGCCAGAAGCAATTTTGAATTTCGGAGTTTGAATTTTAGACTAAATCTCTCGCCCCTAAGAGGCAAAACCACAAATCTAGAAGCTTTTCTAATGAAGGGATAAAATTTGAGAAGTCAAACTTCTAGCAAAACCGCGCCCCAAATTAGTTATCTGAATCAGTCGATCGAGCTAACCTAAAATCGCAAATCTAACCGTCAAAATCAAGAAGTATGTTTGAACTAAGCAGCTTTCCAGCTTCCCTGTCTAAGAAGTTATTTTTCATCAGACAGGCGAGAAATCTGTCCTGTTAGTTTAACTCGCTTGCTCAAAAACGATCATCCAAATTTTGGGGATCGCTCGATCGCTTGCCAGCAGCCAACTGCTCACATTTCTCGCCAAGTCACCAGAACCTACTTATACAACTCTGTCGCTAACCGAAACGCCAACACTCCAGGAATGAGGGCAACGACTAGCGCAACCAGAATTTGAGTATCCGATAAAGGCATTGTTTGAAAACTCCTTATCTCAGCGTTTATAGTTCCCCAATGTGAACGAAAACGCGCCACTGCGGAAGACTTTGTAACAAGATGCAACAGAGCAGCAGCATTGATTTTTGAGTTAAAGAAGATTTTTGAGTTAAAGAAGATTTTGATCTGAAGAATCAAGGCTCTAATTTTTTCTAAGCTGCGAATTAATCTGGCTCGTCCAGAATCACCTTGATGAGGGTAGGCTGATAGGTAGGTACAGTGTCTACCTCGCCTTGAGAAGTAAAATTGTCAAGAGTGGTTTGTCACGCTTAGATTAAAACGATTGATGCTAGACCAGTTTTTGAATTTGCCGAGCGAGTTTAACACTCAAACCCTTTTGCTCCTACCTGTTTTGGTGGCATTAGAAGCTGTGCTGTCGGCGGATAACGCGATCGCACTTGCTGCCCTGACCCAGGGATTAGAAGACCCCGAACTCGAAAAACGCGCACTCAACATTGGGCTGGTGTTTGCCTATGTTCTACGGATGACGCTGATATTGACAGCATCGTGGGTGATGAAGTATTGGCAATTTGAGTTAGCGGGTGCGGCCTATCTGTTGTGGCTTGTATTTCAATACTTCACGTCTCAGCCAGAAGAAGGGTCGGCGCATCATGGGCCGCGATTTGCGTCACTGTGGCAGGCGATCCCCGTGATTGCGGTAACCGACTTAGCGTTTTCGTTAGATAGTGTAACGACGGCGATCGCGGTTTCTCAAGATACCTGGCTGATTCTGGTTGGCGGAACGATTGGGATCGTGGCGTTGCGCTTTATGGCGGGTCTATTTATTCGCTGGTTGACCGAGTATGAGCATTTAGAAGATGCAGGCTATCTCACGGTTGCGTTAGTTGGGGTGCGCTTGCTGCTACGAGTGGTCAATCCTGACTTTGTGCCGCCTGAGTGGGTAATGGTCGCATTCATCGCAGGGATTTTTGCATGGGGTTTCTCACAGCGTAAGCTTTCTGTAGAAGTGCCTTCTGGTGCAGAGTCTCAGGATATCAAGGAAGCGATCGACCAAAAGATAGTCGATCCCAACGAAGAAAAGATTGAGGTTTGAGCGGCTCAGACCCAAAACGATGCCTTAAAAACTTCTATTTTAGAGTCCCAAAAAGAGTCCCAAAACGTTCAAGATCCCCGATTTCTTCAAGAGGTTGGGGATCTTTGTTTGTGAGGCAAATTGTGAGGCGAATTTTCAACGGCGCTGGAAGCCTAATTTTACGTCAGTTCGATGAACGTTTCGCTTCGCTTTTAGATCCAGGAACGCCCGCTAAATCCCCCACGAGTGAGGGACTTTAAACCAGAATTCCTCTCTGAAAGTCCCCCAAAATTGGGGGTTGGGGGGCAGAAGCC